>CANJKD010000237.1 GCA_947474415.1 Burkholderiales bacterium
ATGGCCTCGTTGATCGGCCGCGCCGCTACCAGCGTCAAAGGCAGCGCCTTGATCGCGGCAGCCAGGCGCTGCGCATCGGCAATCACCTCGCGCGGCAGCAGTTCGTGCAGCAGCGCGGCCTTCACCCCATCGAGGCCGAGCCGGCTCTTCAGGTGCGTGGCGAGGGACCGCGAACCGCGCGGCCGCGCGACTTCATCCCGCACGAACTCGGCCGTGCGGCCGGGTTGAAGGTCGATGTGGACGGTGGCCTGACCGTCACGCGCGATCACGTCGCGCACGGGCGCCGACAGCGCATAAATGAGGCTGCCTTCGACGCCCGCTTGCGTGATGACGAACTCGCCGGCCTGCGCCAGCGCGCCGCCGTCGGGCGCCTGCGTCGCCAATGCCACTGTCTTCATCGGGTGGCCGGCGAAGCGGCTGCGGAAGTGCTCGGTCCAGCCGGCTTGCAGCGTGCCATCAGCACCCGCATCGGCACCGGCACCGGCGCGCGCCACGTCGAAGCCGCAGTTCGAGGGCTGCAGCGCTGCCACATCGACGCCCTGTGCCGCGAGCCATGGCACCCAGGCACCGTCGGAACCCAGGCGCGCCCAGCTGCCACCGCCGAGCGCCAGCACGACGGCATCCGCGCTCGCGGCGACCTCACCGTTCGGCGTGTCGAAGCGCAGCGTTTGCGGCGCAGCACCCGCCGCCGCAGCGGACTCTGTCCCGCTGATCGCGCCAGTCCAGCGGTGCCGCATGTGGAAGCGCACCCCAGCCGCCCGCAGCCGGTGCAGCCAGGCGCGCAGCAGTGGCGCAGCCTTCAGGTCGCTCGGGAACACCCGGCCCGAACTGCCGACGAAGGTCTTCACTCCCAGGGCCTGCGCCCAGGCGCGCAGGGCCTCCGGGCCGAAGGCGTGCAGAAGGGGCTCAACGGCTGCACGGCGTGCGCCGTAGCGGCCCAGAAAGCCGTCGGGCGCCTCGCTGTGTGTCAGGTTCAGGCCGCCCTTGCCGGCCAACAGAAACTTGCGTCCGACGGATGGCATGGCATCGAACAGATCGACCTGCACGCCGCCGGCGGCCAGCACCTCGGCGGCCATCAAACCCGCCGGTCCGCCGCCGACAATGGCCACGCGTTTGGATGTCGACGGGGAATGGGTCATGGCGCGGGTGCGGTGGAAAGATGAAGATCGGCCGTTGCTGGCGGGCGCGCAGTGTGGCACAAGCGGACCGTAAGAATTCCCATCCGCACACGACCCAAGGCAAACGCCACTCGATCAGGACATCGCCATGCGCACCCCGAATGCCCGCCTTGGCGCCAGCCTGCTGCACGCCATGGGACCCATCAAACTCATCGCGTTCACCACGCTCGCAGCATTCAGCCTCGCGGCGCAGGCAGCCACCAGTTGCAGCGCCCGCAGCGGCGCCAGCACCACACCGGTGGTAGAGCTCTACACCTCCGAAGGCTGCAACTCCTGCCCGCCGGCCGACCGCTGGCTCTCGGGCCTGAAGGCCGAACCCGGCGTCGTGGCACTTGCCTTCCATGTCGACTACTGGGACCGCCTGGGCTGGAAAGACCGCTTCGCCAGCCCGGCCTACACGCAGCGCCAGGCCCAGCAACAGGCCCGCAGCGGTGCCCGCTTCAGCTACACGCCGCAAGTGCTGCTCGACGGCGCGGACCGGCCCGACTGGCCGCGCCTGGGAGCCACGCTGGCGGCGCGCACTGTCGCGCCGCTGGCAAAGGTCGAGGTGACGTTGCGGCGCGAAGGCAATCACTTCAGCGCCACGGTCGCGGCGTTGAACGGCGCGCCAGCGCGTCTGGCCGCGTACTGGGCCGTCACCGAACAAGGCCATGTGAGTTCTGTGAAGGCGGGCGAGAACGAAGGCGTGACACTGCGCCATGACCACGTGGTGCGCGAATACCTGGCGGTGGTAGCCTGGGCCTCGACACCCGATGCGGGCACCACGCTGGCGTTTGAGCCAGCCATGCCCGTCGACCCGGCGCATGCGCGCGAGGTCAACCTGGTGATCGTCAACTCCGACAGCGGCCGACCGGTGCAGGCGCTCAGGCTGGGTTGCTGAGCAGGGTGGGTGCGGTTGATGAAGATGGCACAGCCGGAACCGGCCACACCAGCTCGAAGTATTCGAGCACCAATTCCAGCCGCTCATCGACCGCGAAGCCTTCGGCCTCGGCCCGCTCTGCATAGTCTTGCCGGTAGGCCGTGAGCCACCAGCGCAGGCTCAGGTCGCCCTCGCCCGACTCGAACGCGAACGCATCGTCGATCTGGTTGAAGAGCCGCTTCTCGACGTGCGTGCTGCGCACGATCGCACGTGGCCGGCCTTCGCCATCGAGCACGACCAGGTGATCGCCCGGTTGCGGCAGGCTGCCGTCTGCGCCCTCGCCTGCGCTCTCGACCGACCCGTCGGCCTCGAAGTCACGCAACAGCGTCGCCTGGGCGCGCTTCACGCCGCTGAGCACGAGTTCCGCAAGCGTATCGGCCAGCGCGCGCGTGTGGCCAAGGGCACTGGCGCTGAAGCCCGGCACCTTGACACTGTTGGCGCGCTGGTAGGCGAGCCAGAAGGGTTCGATGTCGGTGGCGCTGCCAGGCAAGGGTGTGTCGTCGTTCATGTTTCGGGTTGAACGTCGGCCCGCCGCATGGCGCCGGCCGTCAGTTCGAAAGTGTCAAGCGGCGCTTTCACTGCGGTTCACGCGGGATGCGCAGTGAACTTGACCCCCAGCGCACGTGCGACCTTCATGATGGTCTCGAACCGTGGTTTGGCACCAGGCGCCAATGCCTTGTAGAGGCTCTCACGACCGAGGCCCGCATCCTTGGCCACCTGCGCCATGCCCTTGGCGCGGGCCACATCGCTCAGCGCAAGAAGGAGCAGGTCGGGTTCATTGGTTTCAAGAACCGCAGTCATGTATTCAGCGATGGCTTCATCGTCATCGAGATAGCGTGCGGCATCAAAAGCGACGAGCTTCGGCGGTACTTTGCGTTGGGTCATAGATCATCTCCAAGTTCGGCGGCGAGCATCAAGGCACGGCGGATGTCTCGCTTCTGGGTTGACTTGTCGCCAGCGTTGAGCATCACGATGATGATTCGCCCGGGCCGCACGAAGTACAAGCGGTAGCCGGGGCCAAAGTCCACCCTCAGCTCGGAAACGTCGCCCTGTACCGGCGGCCAGTCACCAAGACTTCCTGCTTCAGCCTGTCGCAAACGGGCAGCGATGCGGACCTGGGCACGTTTATCTCTTGAGAGCATCAAGCAACGCAACGAACTCTTCGGTTTGGCGAACCGTGAACATGCACAATTGTAGCCAATTGGATACGAATATTCATCGAGTGATTGCCTGCTGTCTGCCCACTACGGCGCTCAATCGGCAGCGCGCAACTCGGCCTTGAGCTTGTCGCCCAGTTCCGGCTTGTGCGCGAACGGGTCAGTCGGGTTGCGCAGCGTCATGATGTCTTCGAGCCGCGTCTGCACGCTGGCCAGCGATTTCGGGTGGCTGAAGATGTAGAAGCGGCTCTCGGCAATCGCGTCGAACACGAACTGCGCCACTTGCGCGGCGCTGACCTTGCCGCTGCTCACCGCCTTGTCGCTCATTGCCTGGCCGATCAGCTGGCTCTTCGTCAACTTCTTGTCTGCATCGCTCAGTTCGCCAGGGCGATTGCGGTCGCTTTTCGTGATGCCGGTCGGCACGAAGAACGGGCACAGCACCGAGGCGCTGATCTGATCGGTGACGAGGCGCAGGTCTTGGTAGAGCGTCTCGCTCATCGATACCACGGCATGCTTGCTGACGTTGTAGACGCCCATGTTCGGCGCGTTCAGCAGGCCCGCCATCGACGCGGTGTTGACGATGTGGCCCTCGTATGCCGGGTCTTGCTTCGCGGCCGCCAGCATCATCGGCGCAAAGACGCGCACGCCATGCGCCACGCCCATCAGGTTCACGCCCAGCACCCACTCCCAGTCCTTCAGCGTCGTCTCCCAGATCAGGCCGCCGGCTCCCACACCGGCGTTGTTGAAGACGATGTGCGGTGCGCCGAAGCGCGCCAGCGTCGCGGCACCAAGCGCCTCGACTTCGGCAGCCTTCGAGACATCGAGCCGGAACGCCAGCACGGGTGCGCCGAGTGCCTGGATCTCGGCCGCAGCGCGGTCCAGTGCGTCTTGCTGCACGTCGGCCATCACGACGTTCATGCCCAGCCCGGCGGCAATGCGCGAGGCTTCCAGGCCGAAGCCCGAACCGGCACCGGTGATCACGGCCGTGCGGCCTTTGAAGGTTTTCATTTGTCGATTCGCTTTCTTGGGTTCACATTCAGGCGGGTTGCTGGGGCTTGATCTGGAAGCCGATGCGCGGGAAGTGCACATGCACGACCCCGGCGAGCTCGTCGCGGCGCGCGACCACGACTTCATGGCCCGACAGGCCGACGAGCGTGCCGGCCACCGGGTCGTGGGCGTAGTCGGTCGGCGTCACGGTGACGGCGTCGCCTGGCGTCAGGCCGGGCTCGGCGTTGAACACGAGTGGCGCATGCGGGCCACCGGCCGCGACGGCGATGGCCTCGGCGCTGGTCATCTTCGCGAAGGTCCCGTGGCCGAAGGCGTTCACGCGCTCATACCACGCGATCAGCTTCGGGTAGGCATCGAGCACCGCGGCAATTGGCGGTGCCAGGCGCATGAACCAGATCGATTGGGCAGCAGAGAAGTCGGCAATGCAGGGCTGCGCGCCGAGCAGGAAGGCACTGCCGCCGGCGAGCATCTGCTCCAGCCGCGACAGGTAGATATGCAAGGCCGCAGCGCCATCCGGCAGCGTCGGCCGGCGCAGGTTCGGGTTCATCGCGGCGCGGTCGGCACCGAAGGCCTTCAGCGTGTCGGGCGTGGCGCCCTTCAGCACGTGAACGATACCGGCCGGCTGCATCGTGTAGGGCACGGCGGCCCAGAACAGTGTGGCATCGGCCCATTGCGCGACGATCTCGTCCACGCCCGCCGTGGCCTGCGGGTACAGCGGTGGCTCGGGCTGCAGCGCATCGATGACGCGGCACATCAGCGCAGTGTCGCAATAGACGTCGGCACCGATCTGCATGAAAGGCGTGCGCCGGTAGCCACCGGTCAGCGCCATCACATCCGGCTTGGGCAGGATGACCGGCACGATGACCGATTGCCATGCCATGCGCTTGAAC
>CANJKD010000238.1 GCA_947474415.1 Burkholderiales bacterium
ACGGGCTGATGAAGCCGTCGGGCTCGATGCTGCGGTAGCGGAAGAAGTAGCGGCCGCTGCGCTCCGGCGTTGGCAAGGTCCACTGGGCCGCAGTCAACTCGGCCTCGGCGGTGATCTCCTTGAACGCCGGGTCGCGCGCCAGTTGGACCTGCTGGCGTTCCTCGGCTCGCGCGCCCCAGGTGAAGACCAACGAGCGCCCGTCGGCTGCAAGGCCACCGCTGGGCGCCTCGGGTGTCGGGCGCAGTTCGAAGCGCTGCACGTTGCCGAACGGCCCGGCGTCTGCGGCGCCACGCAGGCTGGCCAGGCGCCAGAAGTAGATGCCGGGCTTCGAGATGTCGATGCGAACGGCAGCGTCGGTCAGCGCGTCGCGGTCCGGGAGCGGATTCGTGAAGGCGGCGTCATCGGACACCCGGATCCTGACCCGCGGCGCTTCGATGTTCGGCGCCCAGTTGAAGGCAATCGAGCCCACCGCCTGCTTTGAGTCGGAGCGTGGCTGCAGAGGTAGGCTGGCGGTTCGGGCCGGGCTTTCAGAACGAAGCTGCGGTTCGCGTCGAAGCCCTCGATGCCTTGCGCGTCGATGCGCCGGCTGCACAGTTGGCAGGTCGCGTCAGCGCGGCCGACGATGCGCGCCTCGGCGCCGGGCTCCACGCGCTGGTCGGAGACGATCTTGTCGAACGCCGCATCGGCCGCGACCTGCACGCGCAAGGCCGTGGCTTCGCCCGGCAGCGCAAAGCGCACGATGTGCCTTTCGAAGCGTTCGGCCAGACTGGAAAGGTCGGGTGCGTCGAGCAGCTTGACGAACCGGGGCGGACCGCCTGCCGCGTTGGTGGTGTGGAACCGAAGCCCGCCGCCACATCGGCCCCGGCGGGCTTCGCCAATGCGTCGAAGCGCACCTGGCCCTCGACCACTTCGACCCGCGTGCTGCCGTTCGTCGCGTCGTTGAAGCCGACCCGGAACGCAGTACCGCGCACGCCGACGACGGCGGTGGGCGTGACCACTTCGAACGGCTTGGCACGCAGCACCTTGGTGGCGAAGACCTCGACCGAACCGCTCAGCAAGCGCAGCGCGCCCGAGAACCAGCCAGCGCGCGCCGAATCGGAATTCGCCGTGGACCGGGAAACTGCATTTTCGGGACGCGCGCCCAGGTTCTGGCTCGCGATCACCTGTGCCAGGCTCGACGACTGCCGAACCGCCCGGCCCGGTCTGCACGGTCTGCCCTTCCGACAGCGCGCTGCCTTCGACCGCTGGCGCGTCGCCGACCTGCACGTCGCCGATGCTGCTGAAGAGTTTCGAAGGTGCCGGCTGGGCCCGCATCAGGCGCGTGGGGATCAGCAGCACCGGGCCGGGCACGACACGGTTCGCGTCGGGCAGCCGGTTCAAGCGTGCCACCTCGCTCCAGGCATCGGGCGTGACGAGCACGTCGCGCGACAGCCAGATCAGCGTGTCGGCACGCTCGACCTTGAACGCTGCCATCGGCTCGCTCGGGCGCGTCGGCGCCGCCGCCGCCGGAAGCGTGGTCGCGAGCAGGGCCGCAACGATCCAGGGCACGCAGCGGTGGCGGTGGCGAAAGGCGGCGCGCGTGGGCACGCGAAGCCTCAGGCGGCAGGTACCGGCCGCTGTGCCGACTTCGGTCGGAAGGCGGCGCACACGGCCGGGTCGGTCTCGATGTAGGGGCCGCCGAGCAGGTCGATGCAGTAAGGCACGGCGGCAAAGATGCCATGCACCTTCGGCTGCGCGCCGGGCAGGCCGGCAAGCGTCTCGGCGATGGCCTTCGGCTGGCCCGGCAGGTTGATGATCAGCGCCCGGCCGCGAATCACCGCGACCTGGCGCGACAGGATCGCTGTGGGCACGAAATTCAGGCTGATCTGGCGCATCTGCTCACCGAAGCCGGGCATTTCCCTCGTGGCCACCGCGAGCGTGGCCTCGGGTGTCACGTCGCGCAGGGCCGGGCCGGTGCCGCCGGTGGTCAGCACCAGATCGCAATGCCGGGCGTCGACGAGGGCCGTCAATGCAGCGCTGATGCCGGCTTGTTCGTCGGGGATGAGCACCGTCTCCCAGGTGATCGGGTTGCGCACGGCGCTGCCGATCCAGGCCTGCAGCGCGGGGATTCCCTTGTCTTCGTAGACCCCTGACGAAGCGCGGTCGCTGACCGAGACCACACCGATGCGAACCGGGGCCAGCTCACTCATGGTCCGCTCCTTCCTTGATGAACTGGAACAGCTCGCGGTAGGCGCGCCCGCTGCGCTTCTCGGGCTCCAGCGCGGCGTCTTTGCGGGCCGCACGAATCAGGTTGCGCAGTTGCTGCACATCGGTCTGCGGGTGGGCGACCATCCAGTGCGTGACGGCGTCGTCGGAGGCGATCAACTCGGCACGCAGGCGCTCGGCCTGGTGCAGGGCCAGCGAGTCCTTCGCGCGGCCGAGCTGCATGTCGGTCACGGCCTGGCGCAAGGGTTCGACCTCATGCACGCGCATCAGCTTGCCGATGTACTGCATCTGGCGGCGCCGGCCTTCGAAGGTCTTGGTCTTCTTGTAGAGGTGGATCGCGTCGAGCAGGACTTCGGCGATGGCCAGCCCGACCAGCCGCGAGTCGGGCAACGCGACGGCCGTTTCGCCGAGCTCTTGCAGGTCGTGCGAGACCTTCTTGCGCTGGGTCTTGCTCGGCCGTTCTTGGTACGGTTCGAGGCTCCGGTCGGCGGGGTCGGCGGCGGGATCGTCGGATGCGGTCGGAGAGGGCATGGGTTCGCAGTGAGGGCAAGCCAGTGTGGGCGAGCAATGGCTGAGTATCATAAGCGGCTACCCGCTCCGCAGCGGATTTGCTGCGCTCCACTTTCAGGCCCGCCTGCACCCATGCCCCGCCCGTCCGCATCCCGTTCGCCTGCACCCACGCCCACGCCCAAAGCCGCCCGCACCGTCGCGTCGAAACCGGCCGGCTTCGCCTACACCCAGGATCACTTCCGCCAGTACGTCGAAGATGCGCTGGCGTTCGCGCGGTCGGTTGGCGCGACCGATGCGGGTGTCGAGGTGTCGGAAGGCGTGGGCCTGTCGGTGTCGGTGCGCAAGGGCGAGATCGAGAATGTCGAGCGCAACCGTGACAAGTCGATGGGCGTCACGGTCTACATGGGCCAGCGCCGTGGCAACGCCAGCACCTCCGACTTCTCGCGCGCGGCGCTGGAGCAAACGGTTCGTGCCGCGCACGACATCGCCCGCTTCACTGCCGAAGATCCGGCCGCCGGCCTGCCGAACCGCGAAGACATGGCGCTCGGCGAGGCCGCCACCCGTGACCTCGACCTGTTCCACCCCTGGGACATCGATGCCGAAGGCGCGTTGCAGATCGCGATGCGCTGCGAGGCCGCCGCGCTCGGTGTCGACCCGCGCATCACCAACTCCGAAGGCGCCGGCGTGTCGGTCCAGCAGTCGCACTTCTTCTCCGGCAACAGCGGCGGCTTTCGGGGGGGCTACGCAAGTTCGCGGCATTCGCTGTCGGTGGCACCGATCGCATCCACACCCACCCGCAGCGGTGCCGACATGCAGCGCGACGCGTGGTACACCTCGATGCGCTCGCACGCCGACATGACCGCACCTGAAGCGGTCGGGCGCTATGCGTCCGAGCGCGCCTTGTCGCGCCTGAAATCGCGCAAGATCAAGACCTGCGAAGTGCCGGTGCTGTTCGAGTCGTCGATCGCCTCGGGTCTGCTCGGTGCCTATGTACAGGCCACGAGCGGCGGAGCGCTGTACCGGAAGTCCACGTTTCTGAACGACAGCCTGGGCCAGCGCGTGCTGCCAGCGCACATCGACATCCATGAAGACCCTCACCTCCTGCGCGGCAAGGGCAGCGCGCCTTTCGACGACGAAGGTGTGCTGACGCAAGCCCGCGAGGTGGTGCGCGAAGGCGTGGTGCAGTCCTATTTCCTGTCAACGTATTCGGGCCGCAAGCTCGGCATGCGGACCACCGGCCACGCGGGTGGCTCGCAGAACCTGGCGTTGACGAGCCGGTTGACCGAAGCCGCCGACTCGCTCGATGCGATGCTGCGCAAGCTGCACCGCGGCCTGTTCGTGATCGAGCTGATGGGGCAGGGCGTGAACTACGTGACCGGTGACTATTCACGTGGCGCAGCCGGCTTCTGGGTGGAAGGCGGGCGCATCAAGTACCCGGTCCACGAGGTCACGATCGCCGGCAACCTGCGCGACATGCTGCAAGGCATCGTCGCAGTCGGTGCCGACGCCTACACGATGGGCAGCAAGACGATCGGCTCGGTGTTGATCGACCGCATGAAGATCGCCGGCACCTGAGTTGCAGCACGGTTCGCGGGCTCAACCCGGGCGAGGGTGAACCCGCTGCCGTGGCCGCCATGGCCCGAAGCTACGCGATAATCGAAGACGTCGGTTCGGCCGCTGGCCGGCTCGACGCCCATTCATCGTGCCCGCGATGCGCGGATTCCAACTTCCCCGGAGACATTCAAATGACCTTCCCGACGTCTGCTCAGATTCGTCAATGGCTGGTGGCGCTGGCCACCGCAGGCGTTGTCACCTCGGTGGCCGCTGCCGACATCAAGCTCGGCGCGGCCGAAGCGCTGTCGGGCCCGGCCGGGCAGTACGGGCAGTCGATCCGAAATGGCCTGCAACTCGCCGTTGACGAGATCAACGCCGCTGGTGGCGTGAAGGGCAACAAGCTCGCGCTGCTGATCGAAGACGAGCAAGGCAAGAAAGAGCAAGCCATCGACGTCTTCAAGAAGCTGATCTTTCAAGACAAGGTGCTGATGGTGTTCGGCCCCACGCTGTCGAATTCGGCGCAGGCCGCTGACCCGATCGCGCAGGCCGCGAAGATCGTGGTGTTCGGCACCTCGAACACCGCCGACGGCATCACCTCGATCGGTGACCATGTGTTCCGCAACTCGGTCACCGAAGCCGACGTGCTGCCCGAAACGCTGCGCGTGGCGATCAAGCAGGCCAATATCAAGAAGGTGGCCGTGCTCTACGGCAACGACGACGTGTTCACGAAGAGCGGATACGACGCGTTCAAGAAGGCACTCGAAAACCTCAACTTGCCGGTCACAACGACCGAGACCTTCGCCAAGGGCGACGTCGACTTCAAGGCCCAGCTGACCA
>CANJKD010000239.1 GCA_947474415.1 Burkholderiales bacterium
AACGCTGCGCCATTGACGGTCAGGCCCTCGGCCGAGAACTTGGCGGCGTTGCCTTCGCCCACGCCCTTGACGCGGGCTACCATGTCTTCCCAATCCTGGAAAGCCGCCTTCTTGCGCTCGTCGAGGATCTTGCCGGAGATCGCTGGGCCAATGCCCTTGACGGCTTCCAGTTCGGCCTGGGTGGCCTTGTTGACGTCAATGGCGGCGAAGGCAACGGCAGCGAACAGGGCCAGCATGGCGACCAGAATCTTCTTCATCATGTGCTGTCCTCGAATCGGAACGGAGCGGGGTTGCGCCGGGCGGAATGTACCGGTCGGGCTTGCGGCGCCGGCCCGGTCCGCCGTGCGGCAGTCACCACAACGGCCAGCCCGTCTAGCGGGTTGACGCCTGCCAAATACAAATCTCGATGGCGTTGAATCACGCGAAGGGCGCCAGCCAATTCGCGTAGGCCTGCACCCCGGCTGCCACATCTGAAAACACATGGTCGCAGCCGACGGTGCGCAATTGGGTGAGGTCGGCCTCGGTGAAGCACTGGTACTTGCCAACCAGCGCGTCGGGGAAGGCGGTGTACTCGACCAGCCCCTGGCTCACGAGCGCCGTGATCGGCAGGGCGGTCTCGCCCTTCAATGCGCGGGCGGCGTTCACAGTGGCGACCGCCACATCGTTGAACGGCTGCGCCCGCCCGGTGCCGAGGTTGAAGATGCCACTCGCGCCCGGGTTCTGCAGGAACCACAGGTTGACCGCGACCACATCGTCCACGAAGACGAAGTCGCGCGACTGCTGGCCTGCGCCATAGCCACCGTACGCGCCGAACAGCTTGACGCGGCCGGTCTCGCGGAATTGGTTGAAATGGTGGAACGCCACCGACGCCATGCGCCCCTTATGTTGCTCGCGCGGGCCGTAGACGTTGAAGTAGCGAAAGCCCGCCACCTGCGTGCTCGAGGTGGGCAGCATGCGCCGCACGACGTTGTCGAACAGCAGCTTCGAGTAGCCGTAGACATTCAGCGGACGTTCGAATTCGGGTTCCTCGCGGAACGATGCACTGCCACCGTAAGTGGCCGCTGAAGAGGCGTAAAGCAGCCGCGTGCCCCTGGCTTGGGCAGCGTCGAGCAAGCCCTTGGAGCAGCGGTAGTTGGTGTCCATCATGAAGCGGCCGTCGTGCTCCATCGTGTCGGAGCAGGCGCCTTGGTGCAGCACGGCGTCGACCCGGCCGAACTCGCCTTTGGCGAAGCGGGCGTAGAACTCGCCCATGTCGAAATAGTCGCTGAGCCCGGCGCCGAGCAGGTTGCGGTACTTCGGGCCGTCGGTCAGGTCGTCGACGGCAATGATGTCGTCGATGCCGATCGCGTTCAGCCCATGCACGATGTTGCTGCCGATCATGCCGGCAGCGCCTGTGACCACGACTCTCATCTTGCAGCCCTCATTCGAACAATTCCTCGAAGCCGACGCTGGCGGTGCCGAACTTGCCGACCACGATGCCGCCAGCCCGGTTCGCCACCGGCATGGCCTCGCGCAGGCTGAGGCCGCAGGCAAGCATGGCGGCGAGCGTGGCGATCACGGTGTCGCCGGCACCGGTGACGTCGAACACCTCGCGGGCCTGGGCCGGCACCTGGGTGTGACCGCCGTCGCGTGGGTCAGCGTCGAAGAGCGACATGCCGTCTTCGGAACGGGTCAGCAGCAGGGCTTCGAGGCGGTGCGCCTGGCGCAGTGCCTGCGCACGTTCATGCAGTTGGGCTTCGCTGCTCCAGGTGCCGATCACCTGCGCCAGCTCGGCGCGGTTCGGGGTGATCACGGTGGCGCCGGCATAACGGCTGTAGTCGCTGCCTTTCGGGTCGACCAGCACCGGCTTGCCGGCAGTGCGTGCAAGTTCGATCATGCGGGGGATGTGCGTCAGGCCGCCCTTGCCATAGTCGGAGAACAGCACGGCATCAAAGTCCGGCAGCACGCGCTCGTAGTCGCCGAGCATGTCGGCCAGCACCTCGTGGTCGGGCTGGTTCTCGAAGTCGATGCGGATGAGTTGCTGCGAGCGGCCGATGACGCGCAGCTTGACGATCGTGTGGAGCTTCGGGTCACTGCCGAGCAGCGCGGTCACGCCGTGTTGTTCGAGCAGGCCGCGCAACTTGCGCGCGGGCTCGTCGTCGCCGACCACGGTCAGCAGCGTGGTCTGCGCCCCCAGCATCTTCACGTTCAGCGCGACGTTGGCGGCACCGCCGAGGCGTTCTTCCTCGCGCGTGATGCGAACCACCGGCACCGGCGCTTCGGGCGAGATGCGGTCAACGGCGCCGAACCAGTAGCGGTCGAGCATGGCGTCGCCGACGACAAGAACGCGGCCTTGAGCGAGTCGTTCGCGAGTGGGCGCGGTGGCAAACACCGCCGGGCCACTTCCGAGGCGGCTGCCGGCCTGACTGGCGGGCGAGCGTGATGCTCCGGGTTCGGGGATCGTCATTCTTTACAAATCCTCCATGCGCTGCGGCGGATAGCTGTCCCAACTCAGGCAGCCAGGGCATTGCCAGAAATAGTGCTGGGCTTCGAAGCCACAGGCAGCACAGCGGTAGCGATGCAGCGGTAGCGCGGCGCGGCTGATGGCGTCGCGCAAGGCCTTGGTCTCCAAAGCGCCGAGTGCCGCTGAGTCTGGTTGCGTCAGCAAGGCCTGGGCGGCCGACAGCGTGGGATGCGAATGCAGTTGCGCGAGTAGGCGCTCGCGCCGGTGTACCGGGCTTGGGTCGAGCAGCGCGATGGCTTCGAGCAGGTCGAGGGTCGGCATCTGGCCATAGCGTTCGAGCAAGCGCGGCAGCGCGGACTGGCCTTCGCCGCAGGCCAGGGCACTGGCGGCGTATTCACGCACCACCAGGTTGAACGCGATGGGGTTGGCCACCATCAGAACGCCCCAGAGTTGCAGCACCTCGGCATGGGCACCACGACGCGCAGCCCGCTGGCCGGCGAGCACGAGCGGGCGCGCTGATTGCGGCCCCGCCGCGCGCGCGCGTCGCAGAGCGGCTTCGGCTTCTTCGGACTGGTGGCGAGCATCGGCGTCCAGCGCAATTTCGCACCAGTAGTGCGCGATGCGCGAAGCGAACGACCCGGTGCCGCGCTGTTCGAGTTTCTGGGCCACGCCAGCCGCTGCACGCCAGTCGCGCGAGCGCTCATGCAGGGTCAGCAAGGCGAGCCGCGCCTCGGTGTCGAAGGCCGTGCCATCGAGCGCCCGGTAGGCACTTTCGGCGCGGTCGAGCAGGCCGGCCTTCATGAAGTCTTGGGCCAGTGCATATTGCGCACGGTCCCGTTCGCTGCGCGGCAGGTCGGCCCGGTTCAGCAGGTGTTCGTGGACGCGCACCGCCCGTTCATATTCACCGCGGCGCCGGAACAGGTTGCCGAGTGCGAAGTGCAGATCAGACGTGTCCGGGTCTTGCTGAACGGCCTCGATGAAGGCGTCGATCGCCTTGTCGTGCTGTTCGTTGAGCAGCAGGTTCAGGCCCTTGTAGTAGGCCTTGGGCGAGTCCTTCTGCTCGCGCTTCCATTGGCGAACGTCGAAGCGCGATGCGAGCCAGCCGAAGGCGAATGTCAGCGGCAGGCCGAGCAAAAGCCACTGCAGGTCAAAGACCATCACGGGGCGGGTGCGTCAAGGGGGCCTCGGTGGCAGGGTTGCCGGACGAAGGTGCGATGACCGCTGGGGCCGGCACCGCCGCAGCATGTTTGCGTGCCACGCGACGGTGGCGCCACCAGCTCGGCACCATCGCGAACACCCCGAACGCACAGCCCAGCGCGAACGCAGCCAACACGATGAAGACCATCGGAGCGCGCCACTGCTGGTCGAAAAACCAATGGATCGCGGCGTCGTGCTGGTTGTTCAGCGCGAACGCAAAGAGGGCAAAGAAGATGACGGCTCGAACGAGCCACACAAGGAGTCGCATCGGTTCAGGATCTACGGCGCTAGAAGCTCGCAGATTCTACCGGCGGGGTGCGCGAAAGATGGGCTGCTCAGGCACCTGATTCGGGCAGGGAAAGCGGCATCATCAGAGTGCGTTCAGCCGCCACGGGGACTTGCGCGTCTACCGCTTCGCGAAGGGCCTTGCCAGGCTTGAAATGCGGGACCAGCTTCTCGGGAATCACCACCTGCTCGCCGGAGCGCGGGTTGCGGCCCACGCGCGGTGGCCGGCGGTTGATCGAGAAGCTGCCAAACCCACGGATTTCGATGCGGTGTCCTTTGGCAAGCGCCGCAGACATCGCATCGAGGATCGTCTTGACCGCGAACTCCGTGTCTCGATGGGTCAGCTGGCCGAAACGTTCGGCCAGCTGAGTCACCAGATCGGAGCGGGTCATTGGGGCCAGCTCTTCAGAACAGCTCTTACGAGTTGTTCTGGTTGTCCAGCTTGGCGCGCAGCAGGGCGCCCAGGCTGGTCGTGCCGGCGTTCTCACGCTCTGACGTCGCCGAGAGGCGTTGCATCGCTTCCTGGTTGTCGACGTTGTCCTTGGCCTTGATCGACAGCTGGATCGAACGCGTCTTGCGGTCGACAGCCAGGATCACGGCATTGACTTCGTCGCCTTCCTTCAGCACGTTGCGCGCATCTTCGACGCGGTCACGGCTGATTTCGGAGGCGCGCAGGTAGCCCGTCACGTCGGCGTTGAGTTCGATCTCGGCGCCGCGCGCATCAACGGTCTTGACCTTGCCGGTCACGGCCATGCCGCGGTCGTTGACCGAGGTGTAGGTGGTGAACGGGTCGGAGTCGAGCTGCTTGATGCCGAGCGAAATGCGCTCGCGGTCGACGTCGACGGCCAACACGATCGCTTCGACTTCCTGGCCCTTCTTGTAGTTGCGCACGGCCGCTTCGCCCGGCTCGTGCCAGGACAGGTCGGAGAGGTGCACCAAGCCGTCGATGCCGGCTGCCAGGCCAACGAACACGCCGAAGTCGGTGATCGACTTGACGGGGCCCTTGACGCGGTCACCGCGCTGCACGGTGGCCGAGAACTCTTCCCACGGGTTCGCCTTGCACTGCTTCATGCCCAGGCTGATGCGGCGCTTGTCTTCGTCGATTTCCAGAACCATGACTTCGACTTCGTCGCCGAGTGCCACGATCTTGCTCGGGGCGACGTTCTTGTTGGTCC
>CANJKD010000240.1 GCA_947474415.1 Burkholderiales bacterium
CAAGCTGCTGCTGCAGGTCTGGGACACCGGCGTGGGCATTCGCGAGCAGGAGCGCCTGCGCATCTTCGAAGAGTTCTACCAGGTGCCGAACAGCGCGGCGGTGAGCCCCGAGCAGCGCTGCGGCCTGGGCCTGGGGCTGGCCATCGTGAAGCGGCTCGCCGGGCTGATGGACGCACCGTTGGCGGTGCGCTCGCGGCCGGGTCACGGCACGGTGTTCTCGCTCGAACTGCCGCTGGGCCAGGCGCCGCGCACCGACGCGACGCTGGTGCCCGGCAAGGGCCCGATCCGGTTGACGCTGGAAGGGCGGCTGATCGTGATCGTCGAAGACGAGCCGGCCGTGCGCGCCGGCCTGGAGGTGCTGCTGCGCGGCTGGGGTGCGGAAATCATGTCTTTCGACAGCGTTTCCGGCAGCGCCCGCTGGGCCGCCGGCGCCGACCTTGACGTTGTGAAGCCTGACCTGCTGATCGTCGACTACCGGCTCGAAGAGGGCCGGAACGGGGTCGATGCGATCAAAGCGCTGCGGGTCCGGTTCGGCGCCGCCGTGCCGGCCATTCTGGTGACCGGCAGCACGATGACCGGGCACGACAAAGACGCGCAGTTGCACGACTTCCACCTGCTCATCAAGCCGGTGGTGCCGAACAAGCTGCGGGCGATGATTGCGTTCAAGCTGGGGGTGAAGGCGGGGGCCTGACAGCTGCTCCGCTGACGCCCTGCCTTGCTGGTTGCCCGACGACCGGCTCGAAGCGCTCGAGGTTCGATCCCTCGACCGGTTTGTCGAGAACGATGTGCTGACGGCGATGCAGAAGCTGGTCTTCGCGGCCCTGAAGTCGGATGGCGCGCGCAACGACGAAGCCATGGCGGAAGCAAGGCTGGCGCACGACCTGGCCTGCGTTCACCCAAGCCGTCAACGAAGCGGGGCCGTACCGGCCGTATTACCCCCTCGGGGCGCCGGATCGTGATGGAACGGCGCCCCTCGTCTGGCGGGTACGCAGGTCAGTCCCGCGAGGGGAGTGAGCGGAGACATGAAGTGCCCAGTGGGCACTTCATGCGAGAGAACGACCGGCTTGGGGCGGCCCGGCGCTCGGTCGGAATGCAACGCGGGATGGCCCGCCGGAAGCTATCCCCGCGCGGCCGGCGTGCGCACCTCAAGCCGGCGTGTACGCCAGCCTCACATAGATCGGCGCAAACGCCTCGGCCTGCGTCACTTCCAGCAGGCGCTCGCGGGCCAGCTCCAGCATCGCGATGAAGGTGACCACCAGCACCTGCGGGCCGCGGCTCACGTCGAACAGGTCTTCGAACATCGCGAAGCGCCGGCCCTGCAGGGCGCGCAGCACGATGCTCATGTGCTCGCGCACGCTGAGTTGCTCGCGCGTGATCATGTGGTGCTGGTTCAGGCGGGCGCGCTTCAGGATGTCGGCCCAGGCGGCACGAAGATCATCGGCATCGACCTCGGGGAAGCGCGGCGCGAGCGACTGTTCGATCACCACCTGCGCGCGCAGAAAGTCACGGCCGATCAGCGGCAGCTGGTCGAGCTTTGCGGCGGCGGCCTTCATCTGCTCGTACTCGATCAGCCGGCGCACGAGTTCGGCGCGCGGATCTTCCACTTCCTGGCCGTCGGCGCTCTGCTTCGGCGGCAGCAGCATGCGCGACTTGATTTCGATCAGCATCGCCGCCATCAGCAGGTAGTCGCTGGCGAGTTCGAGATTCGTCTTGCGGATCTGCTCGACGTAGGCCAGGTACTGGCGCGTCACGCTGGCCAGTGGGATGTCGAGAATGTTGAAGTTCTGGCGCCGGATCAGGTAGAGCAGCAGGTCGAGCGGGCCCTCGAAGGCTTCGAGGAACACCTCCAGTGCATCCGGCGGGATGTACAGGTCGGAGGGCATCGCGAACAGCGGTTCGCCATACAGGCGCGCCACCGCCACGCCGTCGACGACGATGGGGACAGCCTCCAGGCCCGGTGCCTCGGGCACCAGCGCGTCGTCGTTCATGGCGGAAGCGCCGTGGCTCAGGCTCTCAATGGCCGGTCTGGTAGACGTAGGGTTGCTGCGGCACCTTGGCATCGCTGTAGTCGGCCTGGGCGTTAAGGTCGATGCGCTTGTCCCAGAGCAGGGCGCGGCCCTTGCGCTGTTCCTCCTCCAGCGTCGGCTTGGCGGCCTTCAGCTGGTCGATGAAGGTGGTGACGTCGGAGGTGTAGGCTTTCCAGAACAGCGGCATGGGAGTTTGGCGCGGTTTGCAGCTCGCGCGAGAGTCGTTCAGCGATTTTAACGGGGCGGAGTCGACAGCCGGCCGACACGGGCCGGCGCCGGGCCACCAAGAGGCACACCATGTGGCTCTCGGCGGTGCGTGCATCCGCTCGGCGGGTGGCACAGGTACGCCGGCGCCGGGTGCAACATTCAGGCCTCGATGCGCCGCAATTGCTGGCCACCTTGCACGAAAGTGTTCGGCTCGCCGACGATCCAGCGCGCCAGTTCGTCCAGGCGGCCCGAGCCGATCTCGAACGACGCGAAGTCGAGCGTCACGGTCTCGAAGCCGTCAAGGTTGACCAGCTCGAAGCGCAGCCGGCCGGCATCGTGATCAGGCGTGACCAACACGCTGGCTTCGAAGTCGGCGACGAGCTCGTAGCGCATCTCCTGCAGCTTGGCGGTGGCCGGGTTGCGCACCGCCTCGCTGGTGAACCTGGCGCCGCTGCGGCGCAGCCGCGATTCGAGCTGCTCGATGTCGGGCAGGAAGTTCTTCACGAACGCCACCGGCGTGCCGCTGACCAGACGCCAGCGCAGTGCCACATGGTCGAAGGCTTCCTGGCCGCGCAGCTTCTTGCGGCGCGCATCGGCCCGGAAGTCGCGCAGGCGCAGGCCGTCGAAGGCCTGGCGCCGGTCGAGCCGGTACGACACGCGCGACGCCGGGCACAGCACGTTCAACTGCTGCGCCAGCGTGGCGAGGTAGGTGAACGCGGTCTGGCACGCGGCATCGGTAAGCGCCGCCTGACGGCTCAGAAAGCCGGTGTCGGTGTTCTGCAGGGCCTTGGCGGCGTCGGCCTGGCGCTTGAGGTCGTCGAGAAAGCCCACGGGTCGAAGTCCGGTTGCGCCAAAACAGAAAGCTTAACTGGTGCAAACGGCCCGAGTTGGCACAATGCCAGGCGAATTCATCAAAAACGGGCGCGGCAGCTGTCACGATACGGTCATGCATGAAATCGAGTTGAAGTTCCAGGTGCCTCCCGGGCAACGCGACGCGCTCGACAAGGCCGTGGCGGGCCGCACGCCCGCGCGCCGTGTGCGGCTGCAGGCTGCGTACTGCGACACGGCGCAACGGGCCCTGGCACAGGCGCGCATGGCCTTGCGGGTGCGCCGCGAGGGCCGGCAATGGGTGCAGACGCTGAAGGGCGCCACGGCCGACGGCATGACGCGGCTCGAGCACAACGTGCCACTCGTTGGAGCCGCAAGCGCGGGTGCCGCCGCGCCGCAGGCCGACCCGGCCCTGCACGCCGGCACGCCGGCCGGCGACCGGCTGAGAACGGCGCTTGGCCAGGCGCCGGAAGAGCCGCTGGCCGTGCTGTTCCAGACCGACATCCTGCGCCGCACACGGGTGCAACGTACGTCGCTCGGCAGCGTCGAACTGGCACTCGACAGCGGTTCGATCACCGCTGGCGGCTCGAAGCTCGCGGTGCATGAACTCGAAATCGAACTGCTGAGCGGTTCGCCCCAGGCGGTGATTTTTGCGGCGCGGCGCTGGGTGCCACGCTTCGGCCTGTGGCTGGACACGCGCAGCAAGGCCGAGCGCGGCGACATGCTGGCCCGCAGCGTGGCCATGGCGCCGCCGCGCGCGGCGGCGGCCGTGCGGCTGGCGTCGGACATGAGCACGGCGCAGGCCTTGCGCTGCGTGCTGGCAACGTGCGCCGACCAGGTCCTCGTCAACGCGAGCCAGGTGGCGTCGGGCGAGCACGGTGACGAGCATGTGCACCAGTTGCGCGTCGGCCTGCGGCGGCTGCGCAGTGGCTTGCGGCTGTTCGAGGGCACGCCTGTCGATGCCGGGCTGGCGCTTGCGGCCGCCGCGCTGTTCGGGCGCCTGGGCGCGGCGCGTGACCAGGTCGTCATCGAAGGCGAGTTCGCTGCGGAATTGCAGGCGGCCTTGCAGGCGGCGGGTGTGCCGGGCGGCGTGCCACGGGCGACGCCGCCCGACGACGGCGAAGTGCCTGCCGCCGTGCTGCGCGATGCGGCCAGCCAGACCTTGTTGCTCGACCTGCTCGCCGCAGTGCATGCCGATGACCCGATCATTGAAGTGGCCGACACCGGCGCGCCCATCCCCGATGAACCGCTGCGTGACCGTCTCGCGGCCCGCCTGAACCGCTGGCACCGGCGCGCGGCGGCCGACGCGAAGCGCTACCCGGAACTCGACGATGAGGGCCGGCACCGGCTGCGCAAGCGCATCAAGCGGCTGCGCTACGCGCTGGAATTCTCGGCCGCGCTGTTCAAGCCGCGCGAGTTGCGGCGCTACCTGGCCGCGCTGCGAGCGGTGCAGGAACGCCTGGGTGCGATCAACGACGTGGTGGTGGCGATGGAGGCCTTCAAGCGCCACCGCGACACCGACCCTCGTGCCTGGTTCGCGCTGGGCTGGCTGGCGGCACGCCGCGAAGTACTGATCGCGAAGGCGCTGCCCGACCTGAAGACCTTCGCCCGCGCGAAGCGGCTCGGCAAGGCGTGAGGGCGTGCAGGTTTCCCGCTTGACCCACGCTCATTGTGTGAGTTGGCATCTCCGCTGCCGGCGCTTCAGCGCAGCTCGCGCCCCATCAGCCGTTCCAGCGTGCCGCGCGGCGAGGTTTCGGGCCGCTGCTGTTGTGCGGCATCGAGGTGGGAAGTCTGCTCAAGCAGGTGTTGGCCGCCCGTCGCGGCGTGCAGCACCTGGGTCGCTGTAGACGACCCGGGTCGTACCGGGCGCGAACGCCACCTTCGCTTGTGGGCTGTCTTTCTGGAACGCGGCATCAGCCTTAGAGCGGTCGTGCAGTTGCGGCATCACATGGTCGTATTCGGTGCGGCGGCGCTTGGTGATGCCGGTCTTCGCGAGCAGCCAGGCCGAACCCGGCAGCGGCTTTGAGATGGCCG
>CANJKD010000241.1 GCA_947474415.1 Burkholderiales bacterium
CCATTGAAGCGCTGGGCGCCGACAGCAACCTGAAGATCGTTGCCAGCGACATCGACACCTGCGTGCTCGCCACCGCAGTCCGCGGCGTCTACGCCGACGATGCACGCGGCCTCAGCCCCGAGCGCCAGCGCCAGCACTTCATGCGCGGCAAGGGCGACAACGGCGGCTTCATCCGTGTCAAGCCGGAACTGGCCCGCATGATCGAGTTTCGCGTGCTGAACCTGATGGACGCGCGCTGGTCGCTCGGCGAGCCCTTCGACGTCGTGTTCTGCCGCAACGTGATGATCTATTTCGATGCTGTCACCCAGCGCCGCGTGTTGGAGCAGATTCATGCCGTGATGAAGCCTGGGAGCCTGCTTTTCGTCGGCCACTCCGAGAACTTCACCGAAGCGAAAGACCTGTTCCGGCTGCGTGGCAAGACGGTCTACGAGCGCCTCTGACCCATCGGCCCAGCGCTCCCGACACCCGCCCGATCACCACACTGCGCTGCAAACACCCATGGCCACCGCCTCATTCGCATTGCCTTCTGCGGCGCGCACCGACGCACGGCTGGCCACCCGCCTCGAGCTGCTGAAGGCTGCGCCCCGCAAGCCTGGCGAGGCGTCTTTCTTCTTCTACGACGCGTTCTTCAAGAACGACGCGGTGAAGATCTTGCCGGGCGAATACTTCGTGCATGACCAGGACATCCTGATCATGACGACACTGGGCTCGTGCATCGCCGCCTGTCTGTGGGACCGCGAGGCGAAGGTTGGCGGCATGAACCACTTCATGCTACCCGAGGGAGATGCCGACTCGGGCCGCTATGGCTCGTTCGCAATGGAGCTGTTGATCAACGAGATGATGAAGCGCGGCGCCACCCGCTCGACGATGGAGGCGAAGGTGTTTGGCGGCGGCCAGGTCGTCGAAGGCATGAACAAGATGAACATCGGCGAGCGCAACACCGCGTTCGTGATCGAGTACCTGAAGACCGAGCGCATTCCCATCGTGTCGAAAGACGTGCTGGGCCCTCACCCGCGCAAGGTCTGCTTCCTGCCGGCCAGTGGCAAGGCCATGATCAAGCGTCTGGCGGTTGCCAACAGCGAGTCTTTCGCGGCCCGGGAACGCTCGGCCGTGCAGAAAGTGGTGCCGGCGACTGCAGGCGGTGGCTCGGTGGACTTGTTCTGAGCCGAAGCCCCAGCGCAAAAACCTTTCTGGAGTGAGACGACATGGCCAAGACACGTGTAGTGGTGGTGGACGATTCGGCGCTGGTGCGCAGCCTGCTCAGCGCCATCATTGACCGCCAGAGCGACATGGAATGCGTGGGCGCCGCCGCCGACCCGTTGATCGCGCGCGAAATGATACGAACGCTCGACCCCGACGTGATCACGCTCGACGTGGAGATGCCGCGCATGGACGGCATCGACTTCCTCGCCAAGCTGATGCGGCTGCGGCCGACGCCGGTAGTGATGGTCTCGACGCTGACCGAACGCGGCGCCGACGTCACCTTGCGCGCGCTCGAACTCGGCGCGATCGACTTCGTCGCCAAGCCGAAGATCGGCGTCGCCGACGGCCTGCAGTTGCTGGCCCAGGAAATCACCGACAAGGTTCGCATCGCCTCCAAGGCGCGCCTGCGCAAGCCCGCGGTGTACGCTGACGGGGCTTCTGCCAGAGGCTGCGGTACCGCACTGCCGCCAGCGGCCCCGGTGACCCGCCTGGGCCGGCTGTCGGCCGAGAAAATCATCTTCATCGGCGCCTCCACCGGGGGCACCGAAGCCACCAAGGAAGTGCTGGTCAACGTGCCGCCCGACTGCCCGGCGATCATCATCGCGCAACACATGCCGCCCGGCTTCACGAAGAGCTATGCGGCGCGCTTGGACGGCCTGTGCCGGATTCGCGTCGCCGAGGCACGCGACGGTGAACGCTTCCTGCCCGGCCATGCCTACATCGCACCTGGCGGCCTGCACCTGAGCGTCGAACGCAGCGGTGCGAACTACATCGCACGGGTCCAGGAAACGGAACCGGTGAACCGGCACCGGCCTTCTGTCGATGTCTTGTTCAAGTCGGCCGCGCGCGTCGTCGGCCCGAACGCGCTCGGCATCATGCTGACCGGCATGGGCGCCGATGGCGCCACCGCGATGAAGGAAATGCGCGACGCGGGCAGCTACAACTTCGTTCAGGACGAGGCGAGCTGCGTCGTCTTCGGCATGCCGCGCGAGGCCATCGCGGCGGGCGCGGCGCACGAAGTGCTGCCGCTCTCGCAGATCGCGCCCAAGCTCATCGAGCGGCTGCGCAGCACGGTGGGCATGTCGCACAGCCGGGTGTAGTTGCCGGCAAGCCTCCTGAGAAACAAATTCATTCACTGCAGAGCGCCCCCAGGGCTGGGCTGCGCCCGCCCGCCCCCGGTGGGGGTACAAGGAAAGTGGCAAAGCCACATTTCCTTGTGAGTAACGCAGTGGACGGAGTTGACACAGAGTGAGAAGGCCGAATTTCCTCCGCGAAACTCTGCCAACTTCGTTCCTCTGCGGTGAAGTATTGCGTGAAGTTTCTTCGCGACCGCCAGGGCCAGCTTTCGACTTGGGAGGCTGTCACGGCAGGAACAGGCCCTGCAGGTCGCTCAGCAGGTCAAAGCCGCGCGGTGTGGGCCAGACGTGCGTGAAGTCGCGCGCGATCAGGCCACGCGCTTCGGCCGTGGCCAGCGGCTGCTGGATCGCGGCCAGCGAGAGCCCGGTGCGCTCGCTGAAACGAGCCAGTTCGAAGCCTTCCTTCAAGCGCGTGGCATTCAGCATGAACTCAAACGGCAACTGCGCGCGCGGCACTTCCTCGTCTTGCGCCACGGCCCGCCCGGCGAGCGCCTGCACCATGTAGTTGCCGGGCTCGCGCGAGCGCATCTGCCGCACCACGCGGTGCGGGAACGACAGCTTGCTGTGCGCGCCCGCGCCGATGCCGAGGTAGTCACCGAACTGCCAGTAGTTCAGGTTATGCGCGCAGCGGTGGCCGGGGCGCGCGAAGGCCGAGACCTCGTAGCGCTCCAGCCCCGACGCAGCAGCACGCGCGGTGATCAGGTCCAGCATGTCGAACGAGACGTCTTCGTCGGGCAAGGCGTTCGCGCCGCTCGGCGGGTACTTTGAGAACACGGTGTTGGGCTCGATCGTGAGCTGGTAGATCGACAGGTGCGGCGGCTCGAAGGCCAGCGCCTGGTCGAGGTCGGACGCGAATTCGGCCAGCGTCTGGCCCGGCAGCGCGTACATCAGGTCGAGGTTGAATGTGTCGAATGCGACACGTGCCTCTTCGATGGCAGCACATGCCTGCGCTGCGTCGTGCACACGGCCCAGGGCGGCGAGCTTGGCATCATCGAAGCTCTGCACGCCGATCGACAGGCGCGTGACGCCGGCTGCGCGATAGCCACGAAAGCGATCCCGCTCGAAGGTGCCGGGGTTCGCTTCGAGCGTGATCTCGCAGCCCGGCTCCAGCGGCAGGCGCGCGCGGATGTCGGCGATCAGCCGGTCGATGGCCTCGGGCGGGAACAGGCTCGGTGTACCGCCGCCGATGAAGATCGTGTGCACGCGCCGACCCCAGATGAAGGGCAGCGCGGCTTCGAGGTCGGCGCACAGCGCGTCGAGGTAGCGGGCAATCGGCAGCTCAGCGCGAGCGGGTCCGGCGTCGGGCCGCTCCCAAGCGGGTCCGCGCCCCATTGGGGGGTCGATCGGCGTAGTCGCCGATCGGGGCGTCGTCGTCAATTCGTGGGAGTTGAAGTCGCAGTAAGGGCACTTCTTCAGGCACCAGGGCAGGTGCACATAGAGCGACAGCGGCGGCAACGCGGGCAACGACAAGGTACCGCTGCGCATGTAGCGCGCGAGCCGCTCGGCGACCGGCTCGATGGCCTGCCCTGCGGCTTCGACGGCTTGGATCGGAATTCTGATATCGGTCACGTCAGCCAAGGTGCCAGACATCCCGCAGCAGGCCCAGCATCTGGCGCGCAGCGATGGCGCGGTGGCTGTGTGCGTTCTTCACCTCGGCCCCGAGCGCAGCCACGCTCGCGCCGAGCGCCGGGATGAACATCAACGGGTCGTAGCCGAAGCCGCCCGAACCACTGGGTTCGCGCAGGATCTCGCCCTGCCAGCGGCCCACCGCGATCAGTGGCTCGGGGTCATCGGCCGAGCGCAAGGCCACCAGCGTGGCGATGAAATGGGCACGCCGGTCGGCCAGCGGCGCCAGGCGTTCGAGCAGCAGGCGGCTGTTGGCGGCATCTTGCACGGCGCGCTGAACTTCGCGCTCGCCTGCCACCCACGCGACGGCCGCGAAGTGCGCCGAAACCACGCCCGGCGCGCCACCCAGCGCATCGACGCACAGGCCCGAGTCGTCGGCCATCGCCGGACAGCCGGACAGCCGCGCCGCTTGCCGCGCCTTCACCAGCGCGTTCTCGATGAAGGTGGCGTGCGGCTCGTCGGCTTCGGGGATGCCGAGCGACCCCTGCGTGACCAGCGCCACGCCGGCCGGCGCCAGCAGCGCCTGCAACTCGGCGAGCTTTTTTGCGTTGTTCGACGCCAGCACCAGGCGCATGGCGGGCGCCGTCAAAGGCCCAGCGCCGCGCGCTGTGCCGCGACCAGTTCGCGGATGCCCTTGTCGGCCAAGCCCAGAAGCGCGCTCATCTCGTCGCGCGTGAAGGCCGAGCCTTCGGCCGTGCCCTGCACTTCGACGAAGCCGCCGCTCGCCGTCATGACCACGTTCATGTCGGTGTCGCAGGCCGAGTCTTCGGTGTATTCGAGGTCGAGCAGCGGCGTGCCCTGCACGATGCCAACCGAGATCGCGGCCACGAAGTCGCGGATCGGCGTGGCCTTGAGTTTGCCTTGCGCCTGCAGCCAGTTCACCGCATCGTGGGCGGCGACGAAGGCGCCGGTGATGGCGGCGGTACGGGTGCCGCCGTCGGCCTGGATCACGTCGCAGTCGAGCGTGATCGTGCGCTCGCCCAAGGCCTTCAGGTCGAACACGCAGCGCAGCGAACGGCCGATCAGGCGCTGGATTTCCTGGGTGCGACCGCTCTGCTTGCCGCGCGCGGCCTCGCGGTCGCTGCGGGTGTGGGTGGCGCGCGGCAGCATGCCGTATTCGGC
>CANJKD010000242.1 GCA_947474415.1 Burkholderiales bacterium
CGGGAAACAGCCCTGCGACGAGGCGCGCTTCCGGCCCCGCGTGCGCCAGCCGGCTCGACTCACCCAGCGCGAACGCACTGTGCGGCCGGCGCGGCTGGCGCGCCAGGCCGCGCAGCGCGAGCCGGGCGCTGGGCGCCACCGCCAGCTCGAAGCGTTGCGCCAGGCTGCACGCGCCGTCGGTCAGCGCCGCGAACGGCAGCCCGCCGAGTTGGGCGTGCGGCACCACGATGAGCCGGCGCTGGTGGGCGAGGGCGTTGGCCAGCGGCGCCCACACCAGCGCGTGCAAGCGGCCCATGCGCAGCGCCGCGCGCCGTGTCAGGCTGGTCATGTGCTGCTGTACCTGCGCCGCGCCGTGGCGCAGGGTCTCGATCTGGAACCGGGCAGCGCGAAGTGCTTCCAGCACTTCGGCCCACGAGGCCATCCGGCGATGCAGGCTGGTGCCGCCGCGCGTGACGACGCAGGCGAACAGCTCGTCGTCCAGCACGCCGTATTCGACCAGTGCGCCATCGTCGCCGAGCAGGCCTTGCAGGGCTTCGAGGTCGACGTGCTGGTCGTCACCGCCGGCACGGGGTTCAAGGATCTCGCAGGTGGGTATCGCGAGCCGGGAGAGTCGGGCACGGCGGGCGCGTTCGAGCAACTCCAGCTCGGCGCGATGCAGCTCCCCGGTCAAGGCGGCCGAAGATTCGCCTTCATCGTCCATGCGCTGAACGCTGCGGTAGAGCCAGTTCAAGCGCTCGCGCAGGCTGCGCGTGGACACGTCTTCAGCGTCATCGAGCGGGCCGGCTCCTTGCGCAAGGCGCTCTCCGAGCGAGCGGGCGCGAAAGCGGTCGAGCTGCAGCAGTACATCGGCGGCGCGTGTGCCTGACGGCACCAGGGCATGCGCCTGCAGGGCCAGTCGCAGCAGTTCCTCGTAGGGCCGCAGGTGGTCGGTCAGGAAGGCGCTGCGCAGCTCGTCGCCCGGCAGCGCGCGGCGCTGGGCCTCGAACAGTTCGACGGCCGCGCTCAAGGCGACGCCGGCCGCAGCGGGGTCGCCCAGCGCCTGCGCGGCCAGCCCCTGGCCGGTCAGGCAGCGCACCTGCACGGTCAGCAGCTGAAGCTCGCGGGCGCGGGCCAGTGTGGCGCCGAACAGCACAGCGGCCTGCTCGACGCGGCCACTGCGCAGCAGGCCGTGGGCGCGCACGACGTCGGCGCGGAAGCGCCCGTCCGCCAGCCCGGCCGAGTCGAAACCTTGCGCGGCCTGCGCGGCCAGCGCGACGGCGGTGCCGGCTTCGCCATCGGCGAGCGCAAGCTCGGCGCGGGCCAGCGTGACGGCGGCCTCGCCAATCACGCTGTCTTGCGCCGCGAACAGCGCGGCGGCGCGCTGGAACGCGTCGGCCGCCTGCACCGGCTGCGCCAGCAGGGCCAGCGCCCTGCCACGCTGCGCCAGCGCCCAGGCCTGGTCGTCGGGCATGCTCAGGGCCTGGAAACGGGCTAGGGCCCGGTCGAGCAGCGCCAGCGCTTCGGGCAGCAGGCGCAGTTCGAGGTAGGCGTCGCCCAGTTGCTTCTCGGCGATCGCCAGGTGCTGCGGCATCGCGAGCTGCTCGTACTGGCGACGCGAGCCTTCGAAGCCGGCAAGCGCCTCGCGGTACTGCCCGCGCGCGAGTTGCAGCAGTGCCACCGATTCGTCGACCAGCGCGTGCAGCACCGGGAAGCCGTGCGTACCGGCGCGCATGCGGGCGCGTGCGTAGATGCGCAGGGCTTCGTCGAAGTCGCCCATCAGGGTCAGTGCGCTGGCCATGTTGATGTCGGCCGACACCGAGCGTTCATGGTCACCGACCCGCGCGAACAGCACGGCGGCTTCGCGCGAATGGCGCGCGGCCAGCGCGTAGGCGCCGCGCCGCACGTGCAGTGCGCCGAGGTTGAGGCTGACCTTGCCCGCGCCCGGCACATCGCCCAGGGCAACGAATTCATGCTGGGCACGCTCGGCGCATTCGGCTGCGGCGTCGTAGCGGCCGAGCATCGACAAGGCCATGATCCGCGGCACCTGCGTCTGCGCCGCGTGCGCGTGCTGGCCCAGGCTGCGGAAGCCCGCTGCGGCGCGGTCGAAGCACTGCGCGGCCCGAGCCATCCGGCCGCGCGTGACGTGCGCAATGCCGGCCGTCCAGTCGGCGAGGGCGCGCAACGCGCGCGCGGCACTGGCGGCCGCCTGGCCGGCCGCGCACGTGCCCTTGACCTCGCCCGCACCCGCACCCGCACCCGCACCCGCACCAAGGTATTGAGCGAGGCAGAAGGCACCCAGTGCGTCGGCCGCCCGCGCGGCACGCTGCGGCTCGCTGCTCCAGGCGGCGTAGCACAGGTCTTTCAGTGCCCACGCGAGCGCCAGTGTGGCGGCCGTGCTGAACCCGGCGTCGGGCAGCGCTGCTCCCGAGTCGACCATGCGCAGGGCGGCCAGTGTGGCCGTGCCGAGCGCGGCGACCGGCGGCGGGTCAGCGAGGGTCGCGGTCATGGGCTGCATTCGCTCGTCATGGGCGCGCTCCCACTTCGATCATCGGCAGCACGATCTCGTCATCACCCACGCGCAAGGTGAGCCGGTAGGTGCCGCCCCGCACGCCGTCGAGGCGGAACTCGCCCAGTGCGTCGAGCGACGCCACGCGCACATCGGCCGGTTTGTTGCCGTCGACGGAAGGTGTCGCCAGTTCCACTACGCCGGCCTCGTCCGGGCCGAGGATCTGGCCCGTCAGCGCAAAGTGGTTGGCGGCCGGGCTGATGCGCAGGTCGATGTCGCGGCCCATCGCGCTGAACAGCAGGTGGCGGGTCTCGGACGCCACGGCGCGCAGGCCCATGGCGGTAGGTGGGTGGGCCCAGCTGTCGAAGCTCAGCACCGCCGTCACCAGGCGCAAGGCGGCCTGCGCCACGCTCGCCACGGTGGCGACCGATGGCGCAGGCCACAGGTCGAGGGCGGCGCGCACGAGTCGCGGCGGCGCGTCAGGCAAGGCCACGGCTTGCTGCACCCGGTGGGAAAATTCGTCGTCACTCAAGCGGTCAACGGGCTTCATGGTGTTTCTGTTCGGGGTGGCTGATGCGCAACAGAGCAGGTGTGCGGCACACAAATACGCAAGCTCGCCATGGCCCGCACCTCAGCTGACGAGCCGGCGCAGCTTGTCGAGGCAGCGCGAGCGGGTCGGGCCGATGCTGCCGACCGACGTGCTCAGGCGGCGTGCCACTTCGTCATAGGCGAGCTTCTCGTCTTCGTCGCGAAACAGCATCAGCAAAAGGTCGCGGCAGCGCGCGTCGAGCCGCTCCAGCGCGCCGCGCAGCTGGTTCAGCTGCTGCAGGTCGGCGAGCGCCTCTTCGGCGATCGGTGATTCGTCGGCCAGATCCCATTCGGCCGAACCTTCGGCTTCGGCTTCGTCCGACCGGGTCATCGACACATGGCGTTGGCCGCGCTTGCGCTGCAGCAACGCGTCGCGCTTGGTGGTGGTGACGATCCAGGCCTGCAGCCGCTCGGGCTCGGCGATGCGTGGCAAGTGCTCGATCAGCCGTGCGAACACCGTCTGGAACACATCGGCGGCGCCGTGTTCGTCGAGCCCGACGCGCCGAACGATCGCATACACCAGCCGCTGGTAGCGCTGCACCAGCACGCCCCAGGCGGAACCATCGCCGCGCAAGCAGCGCGCCACCAGCGACGCATCGTCGTCAGCCATGGCCGGCGTGGCGGTGCTTTGCTCGGGTCGACGGTCGCGCTGGACTTGCATGGGCTTGTCAACGCAAACCACGTGCCGCGATGCCTGCCCGCCGCCAACGACCGAATGCGGGGGAATTTCCCACTTTGCGAAGATCAACCGACAATGATTGGGGGATTTGCCCCACCATCGCAGGTGCAGATGCCCCATTTTTCGATTTCAGGCGGGTGCAACCAGGCAGCGCCGGGCGGGCCTTCAATTTGTCATGGAACTTGCATGGAGACACGATGAGTATCGAGATCAATACAGAGACCGAGCCCGCGCTGCGCATGCTTCCTTCAGCCCATTCCGCCAACCCGCTTCCATTCAACCTGAGCCGCTGGTTCGCCGTGGTCGCGCTGGCCTTGATCACCACGCTCGCGCTCCTGATGGGCGCCTTGCTGAACCGTTTCATCAGCCAGCGCCTGCTGTGGCAGGAGGCCGTGCTGACCCAGGAGTTCGTGCAGAGCCTGGTACGGATGGACCGGCCGCTGCAGTCCTACCTGGCCGACCCTTCGCGCGGGCTCGACGCCGAGGCCGGCGCGGCCTTCGCCCAGATCGCCGGCCTGCCGGACATGCTGCGCGCCAATGTGTACGACGCGAACCGGCGCATGATCTGGTCGAGCGACCCGCAACTCATCGGTCGCAGCTTCGGCCCCAACGACGAACTCGACACCGCCCTGGCCGGCAAGGTCGTCACGCACTCCGCCGACCCCACCCAGGCCGAGCACGACAAGGCCGAGCACCAGGACCTGAAGCACACCGAGCCGGTGTTCGTCGAGATCTATGTGCCGGTGCTCGACGCGCGCGGCGAGCGGGTGCAGGCGGTGATCGAGTTCTACAAGAACCCGAAGGCACTGGTCACGGCGCTGGCCCGGCTGCGCTGGTACATCGCCCTCGGCGCAGCCGCCAGCGCCGTGCTGCTCTTCATCGCCCTGTTCGGGCTGGTGCGGCGCGCCGACCTCACGATCCGCCGCCAGCAGCGCGACCTGGTCGACAACGAGACGCTGGCCGTCATCGGCGAGATGAGTGCGGCGGTGGCGCACGGCATCCGCAACCCGCTGGCGTCGATCCGCAGCTCGGCCGAGCTGATCCAGGATGGTGACCTGCATCAGGCGCACGATGCGGCCGCCGACATCGTCGCCCAGTCGGACAGGCTCGAAGCCTGGGTGCGCGAACTGCTGGCCTACACCCGCCCGCTCGACGAGGCCGTGGCGCCGGTGCCCTTGCAGCCGCTGGTGGCACGTTGCATGGACGAGTTCGGGCGCGAGATGAAGCGCCGCAACATCCGCAGCCAGGCCACGCTCGCGGCCGACCTGCCCGCCGTGCGCGGCGATGCGCTGCTGCTCGGCCAGGTGCTGAGCAGCCTGCTGGCCAA
>CANJKD010000243.1 GCA_947474415.1 Burkholderiales bacterium
CGCACCAAGGCCAAGTTACGAGACGCAGCCAACGAGCACATGCTCATGCTGGAACGAACTCCAGAGCGCGTGATCAGCTACTTTCAAGACCGCCGTGTGCGTTATGCGGCTTGAGACTTCACAGGGCCGGATCAATAAGGGGGAAGGTCGAGTGGTTCAGCGGCAGTGGCGAAAGCCTGATCGACCACAACCTCAAGAAGACCCGCAGCGGCCTGGGCGTTTCGCGGGTCGATGGCGCTGACGAGCCTGGGTCACGCGGCCCGAAAGACCGCCGGATCGGCGTAAAAATCAGTCTGCTCGTTGGCCGCCCACCAGCCCGGCACGCCGAGCACGGGCAGCGGCAGATGCTGGCGCAACGCGAGGCGCTCGGGCGTCAGCGCATCGAGCAGCCAGGCTTGCGCATCCATGCCAAGCGCTGCGCCACGCGGGTCGTCCCGGCCGAACGGAAGCACCCACACGTGGGCCGTGATCGGCTTGCGCGGGGCCGTCAGCTTCTCGATCAGCGCATGGCCGAACAGGGTCAGCCGCGCATCGGCCCAGGCGGCGCGCTGCGTGACGAAGAGCACGCGCCAGTCACGCTGCCGCAGTGCCTCGACCAACACCGCGGGCGCCTGCCACAGCGCCGCGTTCTCGTCGAACAAGGTCAGCGCATCGCGCACCGCGCCGCGCCGGCCTTCTATGGACCCGCGCATGAGCTGCCCGGCCTGCATTTCATTGAGGCGGCGCTTGATTGCCGGGTGCGCGAGCCACATCAAGCCGTTGAACAGGTCGTGGACGTTGTCGCGCGTGGGCACGCAGGCTGTGCGCGCGATGAAGGCCTCGTAGGCCTCGCCGTCAGGCAGGCTGGACTGGGACACGAAGCGCAGGCGCCCCGCTCGAAGCGTCGCCGCATCGATGCGCGCATCACGATTCAGCGCCTCGACCAGGCCGTGATCGAGCGCGCGCCGCGCCAGCACTTCGCCGTGTTCACGCAGCGGCGCCAGCCAGGGCCGCGACCAATCGATGCCGCCGAGACCCGCAACTCTTGAAGGCGTCACTCCGGCCGGGCACCCAGGTAGCGCACGGTGCGCGGCTTGTCGGCGGGCGCGAGTTCGAAATGGGACTTGTGTCGCTTCAGGTAGCCACTGGGCGAAGCACTCTTGCTCTTCAGGATCGCGTGCTTGCGCATCGCCTCGCCGACCTCGTTGAGTTGCATCGCGACCCCGCTTCCTAACGCCGGAAATGCGTGGAGGATGGCCGCCACCTCGGGCGGCAGCGCGGGCGGTGGCGCCACCGCGGCAGGCGCACGCGCACGCACGGCCTGGGCGCGAGCGTGGGGGCGCGCCGGAGCCGGCGCGGGCGCGGGCGCGGGCGCGGGCGCGGCAGTGGACGTGGAAGCCGGCGCTGGCGCGGCAGCCGGGGCGCGCGCTGGAGCCCGCCCGGCCAAGGCCTTGCTCGACACGCGTACCTTCTGGTGCGCCATGTCGACGAAGCTGTCATACACGCCGCGCGAATCTTCGCCGGTCTTGCCCAGTTGCCCGATGCCCAACACCCGGCAACCCTTTTCGCGCAGGCGGATGACGAGCGGCGCGAAGTCGGAGTCCGACGACACGATCACCACCACCTGAGGGCGCTCGGTGGCCACGAGGTCGATGGCGTCGACAGCGAGGGCGATGTCGGTGGCGTTCTTGCCGGTCGACAGGTTGACGATCGGGCGGATCGAGTGGCCCTTGAAGAACTGCTGGTGCTTCAGTGCCGTCTCGGCCGTGCAGTGGGCGCGCCGCACATGGATGGCGCCCTCTTCGGCCAGCACATGCGCCATGGCCTGGTCGATCACGCTGGTCGACACGTTGTCGGCGTCGATGAACAGCATCACGGTTCCGGCAGCTTTCATGTGAGTCTCCAGTGCAATGTTTCGCCGCCGCGCAGCGGTTTGAGTTCAGCGTCGCCGAAAGGCAAGGCCTCGGGCAGCACCCAGCTTTCGCGGCGCAGCGTGACCGTGCCGGTGTTGCGCGGCAGGCCATAGAAATCGGCACCGAAACAGCTCGCGAATCCTTCGAGCCTGTCGAGTGCGCCGACGGTATCGAAGGCCTCGGCGTACAGCTCCAGCGCCGTCAACGCGGTATAGCAGCCGGCGCAGCCGACCGCATGTTCCTTCAGGCTGGCGGCGTGCGGTGCGCTGTCGGTGCCGAGAAAGAACTTCGGGCTGCCCGACGTGGCGGCACTCACCAGCGCACGCCGGTGCATTTCCCGCTTGAGCACCGGCAGGCAGTAGTAATGCGGGCGAATGCCCCCGAGGAAGATCGCGTTGCGGTTGTAGAGCAGGTGGTGGGCGGTGATCGTGGCGGCGATGTGCGCGCCTGCCTCGCTCACGTATTGCGCGGCCTCGGCGGTGGTGATGTGCTCGAACACGATTTTCAGTTCGGGGAAGTCGCGGCGCAGCGGGATCAGCTTGGTGTCGATGAAGACGCGTTCGCGATCAAACAGGTCGACGTCGGCATCGGTCACCTCGCCATGCACCAGCAGTGGCAGGCCCAGGCGCTGCATCGCTTCGAGCGTCGGGTAGGTCTTGCGCAGGTCGGTCACACCGGCATCGCTGTTGGTCGTGGCGCCAGCCGGGTAGAGCTTGAGCGCGACGACGCCGGCGGCCTTGGCCCGCACGATCTCGTCGGGCGGCAGCGTGTCGGTGAGGTAAAGCGTCATCAGCGGCTCGAAGGCGACGCCGCCCGGCACGGCAGCGCGGATGCGCTCGCGGTACGCCACCGCCTGGGTTGCGGTGGTCACCGGCGGCTTCAGGTTCGGCATGATCACGGCGCGCGCAAACTGGCGTGCGCTGTCTGGCACCACGGCCGCCAGTGCGGCGCCGTCGCGCACGTGCAGGTGCCAGTCGTCGGGGCGCAACAGCGTGAGTGAATTCATTGCATTCATGTGTGGCATTGTCGCGCGTCGCTGCATGGGCGCCCGCCGCGCGCAGACCCGGTTTAGACTCCTCCGGCTCGCCCGGCTAGCGCCGCAGCGCGCCGGCGCGGCACGTCGAATGTGCTGCGCCAGAACACACACCACCCCTCGTTGTGGAGCGAGACATGCGTCCTGTTGAACGATGGCTGATCTGCGGCCTTGCCGCATTCGTCGGCAGCACGGCTCGGGCACAAGTCGCGCCCGCGCCGGCGCCTGCAGCGCTGGAGATCGACGAAAGCAAGATTCCTGAATGGGTGAAGCGCCAGGCCCGCTCGCCTTACAAGGTCATCATCGAAAGCAACACGGTGCGGCCCACGAAGCCGACGCTGCCCAAGATTGACAGCACCGCCAAACGACCCCAGAAGAATGTGGCCGACCGGCCGACGCCAACGCTGGCGTCGGCCGGGCCCAGAACCGAAGCATCGCTCGGTCCCGTGGCAGCGAATCGCACGTCGGCGAACGAGGCGCAGCCCGCCGATCTTGCGCCCGCAGCGACGAACGACGGGGCCCCGGTGCCAGCGGCAGCCTCCGAAGCGGCCGCACTTCCTCGGCCGGAGCCGCTGGAAACCGAGACGGCCGCAACCCTTTCGGAAGCCCCGAGGCCGACGGCCGAACCCGCCCCGGCGACCCCTTCGTCAAGCGCCCTGAAAGACCTGCCGCTGACCCTTCTGAGGGGCTCGGAACCAGCGTTTCCGCCCGAGTTGGTGAACAGCCGGCTGAACGCTGCCAATGTGGTCGTCGCGTTCACCGTGAAAGCCGACGGCGAGGTCGTCAATCCGTCGGTCGCCTCGACCAGCGACTGGCGCCTGAACCGAAGCGTGTTGCGCGCCGTGAGGGACTGGCGCTATGCGCCCATCGAAGCTGCCCGGGAGCACTCGGTGCGTTTTGAGTTCACCACCAAGAACGAGTGAACTGCGGGCTCAGTGCTGCAGGATCTTCGACAGGAACTCCTTGGCACGCGGTGAGCGCGCGTCCGGGTCGCCGAAGAACTCTTCCCGCTTGCAGTCTTCAACGATCTTGCCTGCGTCCATGAAGATCACGCGGTGGCTGACCTTCTTCGCGAAGCCCATCTCGTGCGTAACGACCATCATGGTCATGCCTTCCTCGGCGAGTTTGACCATCACGTCGAGCACCTCGCCCACCATCTCGGGGTCGAGCGCCGAGGTGGGCTCGTCGAACAGCATCACGATCGGGTCCATGCTGAGCGCACGGGCGATTGCCACGCGCTGCTGCTGGCCGCCTGACAACTGGCCGGGGAACTTGTCCTTGTGGGCCATCAGCCCGACGCGGTCGAGCATCCTCAGGCCGCGCAGCTTCGCGTCGTCCGGCGTGCGGGCGAGCACCTTGATCTGCGCCAGCGTCAGGTTCTCGGTGACGGTGAGGTGAGGGAACAGTTCAAAGTGCTGGAACACCATGCCGACGCGGGCGCGCAGCTTCGGCAGGTCGGTCTTGGGGTTGGCGATCGACACGCCGTCGACCACGATGTCGCCCTTCTGGAACGGTTCGAGCGCGTTCACGGTCTTGATCAGCGTCGACTTGCCCGAACCCGACGGGCCGCACACCACCACCACCTCGCCCTTCTTGATGGTCGTGCTGCAGTCGGTCAGTACCTGGAAGCTGCCGTACCACTTGGAAACGTTCTTGATGTCGATCATGCGTCGGCTCCCTATCTGATGATGGCGATCTTCTTCTGCAGGCGGCGCACGAGCATCGACAGGCTGAAGCAGATGATGAAGTAGACGACGGCGGCCACGAGGTAGGTCTCGACCGGCCGGTTGAAGTTCTTGCCCGCGACCTCAAACCCCTTCAGCAAATCATAGGCGCCGATGGCATACACGAGCGATGTGTCCTGGAACAGGATGATGGTCTGCGTCATGAGCACCGGCAGCATGTTGCGGAAGGCCTGCGGCAACACGATGAGCTGCATGCACTGCGCGTAAGTCATGCCCACCGCGTAGCCGGCATTGACCTGCCCCTTCGACACCGACTGAATGCCGGCCCGCATGATCTCCGAGTAGTAGGCTGCCTCGAACACGGTGAAGGTGATGATGGCGCTGAGCTCGGCGCCCATCGGTCGTCCGACCAGCAACGGGATCAGCAGGAAGAACCACAGGATCACCATCACCAGCGGGATCGAG
>CANJKD010000244.1 GCA_947474415.1 Burkholderiales bacterium
AGGCACCGATGAGGGTTCGTTTGATCCAGCGTTTCATGGCAATGTCCTTTGGGGGTGTGGGGCAGTGAGCTCGTGTGCTTTAGACACGGAAGTCATCCTGCCGGCAGGCGCCCGCCAAGTCTTGTCGCCGCCGTATCGTCGTGTTTCGTTTCGTATCGCCGCGCGTGGCAACATCATGGGTCGCGCACCGGGAGCCGGAACGGGCACGAGCGAAGGCGAAGGGCGGACGGCGCTGATCACGGGCGCCTCGTCAGGCATCTGTGAATCATTGGCGCACCGCTTCGCCGCGAGCGGACATGGCTTGATGCGGGTGGCTCGTCGCAGGGACAGCGGGCCGCGCTGGCAACGGTGTCGAAGGCGGCACATGGCGTGCGCGCCACCGCGCTGCCGGCTGACCTGGCCTTGGCGGACGCGGCCCGAGCGCTCGCTGCGGCACTGCAGCGCAAGCGGATGGCGGTCGACGTGCTGGTCAACAACGCCGGTATGCCGGAGCAGGGCGCGTTCGTCGCGATGCCGGGACGGCGGCACCAGCAGTTGGTCCATCTGAACGTGTCGGGCCTCACGGCCATGCTCGCCAGCTTCGTGCCGCCCGGGGTCGAGCGGGGTCGAGCGGGGCCGAGCGGGGCGTCGGCCGCGTGCTGAACGTGGCCTCTGTCGCGGCCTTCCAGCCGGTGCCGACGCAGGCAACCTGCGCGGCCACGAAGGACTGTGCGCTTTCGCTGTCGGAGTCGTTGGCCGTGGAGATGACGGCCACCCGCACAATGATCGCACCGCTGGGCCCCGGCCTCACGGCCACCGGAATGCTGGGCAGCACGGCGCAGGCGAATGCGCAACTCGGCAAGCTGCCGGGCTTCATGGTCGGCGATGTGGCCGTTGTCGCCGCTGCGGGTTACGCGGCCGGCATGCACGGTGAGCTCATCAAGGTGCCCGGCGCGGTGACTTGGCTGCCACGCGGGCCAGCCGGGAAGTACCTAAGCGGCTGCTGCAGTGCTTCGCGGGGATGGCGAGCCGCAAAGCCCTTCAAGAGCCGGGACGTTCGGGCCCGAGGTTCAGGCCCGAGCGTCAGGCCCTCAAAATCAGCGCATGAAAGCGCCGCTGGTGCCGACGGCGTACAGGTAGTGCTGGCCGGAATCGACCTGGCGCATGCGGCGCTCCAGGTCATAGATGTCGACCGATTCGGCGAGGTAACGGTCATCGCAGTCCTGGGCCGGCGTGGCCGACACGGTGAACAAGTTCGAGATCGAGTTGAGGAAGGAATTCATGATGAACCACAGCGGGTTGTTTTGATTGAGCCCGCATCATAAGGGATAACCCTATACCCTACTCTCCAATGTGCCTTTCCAGAGCATGTTGTCAGCATCGATTGCCCCGAGGGTGTGCGTTCTGCGCACCTGTGCATCAACGGACGGAGTTCTGCGTGTTCGCCTGGTTTGAAAAGTTGCTCGACCCGTATCCCGACACGCCGCCGGTGATTGCACCGCGCGGTTTTCTCGCGTTCGTCTGGGCCGGCACTGAAGGTGCCCGTCCGGCCATCGCCGCGATGACGCTGGTGACCGCCGCTACCGGCATGTTCGAGGCGTTGCTGTTCAGCATGATGGGCCACATCGTTGACTGGCTCGCGAAGGTCGAACCGGCACAGCTGTGGGCGCGCGAGCGCGGCACCTTGCTGCTTCTCGCCTGCGTGCTGCTCGCGAGCCCATTGGTCGTCGGGTTGCAGACGCTTTTCAAGCACCAGGTGCTGGCTGGCAACCTGCCGATGCGGCTGCGCTGGAATTTCCACCGCCTGATGCTCGGCCAGAGCATGGGCTTCTACCAGGACGAGTTCGCCGGCCGGGTGGCGGCGAAAGTGATGCAGACGGCGCTGGCGGTGCGCGACGTGGTGATGATCCTGGGCGACATCATGGTCTTCGTCGTCATCTACTTCGTGACCTTGGCGGCGGTGGTCGGCAGCTTCGACGCCTGGCTGCTGGTGCCGTTCATGGCCTGGCTGCTGCTGTACGTGAGTGCGGTCTGGTACTTCGTACCGCGCATGGCGCGCATCTCGAAGGCGCAGGCCGATGCGCGCTCGCTGATGACCGGCCGCATCACCGACGCTTACACCAACATCGCTACGGTGAAGCTGTTCTCGCACACCCATCGCGAGGCCGGCTTCGCGCGCGCGGCGATGCAGGAATTCATGGTGACCGCCTACGGGCAGATGCGCTATGTCAGCGCCTTCGAGATCGTCAACCACGCGTTGAGCATGCTGCTGGTGCTGTCCACCACCGGCGCCTGTCTGTGGCTCTGGACGCAAGGCCAGGTGGGTATTGGCGCAGTGGCGGCGGCCACGGCGATGGCGCTGCGCCTGAATGGCATCGCGCACTGGATCATGTGGGAGATGACTGGCCTGTTCGAGCACATCGGCACGGTGCAGGACGGGCTGAACACCTTGTCGCGCGCGCATGCGGTGGTCGATGCACCGGGAGCTGCCGAGTTGAAGGTGTCGCGCGGCGACGTGCGCTTCGAGCGTGTCAGCTTCGCTTACGGCGCGACCGGGCCGAAGGCGCGGCAGGTGATCGACGGCCTGTCGCTGCACATCGCGCCGGGCGAGAAAATAGGCCTTGTCGGCCGTTCGGGTGCCGGCAAGTCCACGCTGACCAGCCTGCTGCTGCGCTTCTACGACGTGGGCTCGGGCCGGGTGCTTATCGACGGCCAGGACATCGCCGGCGTGACGCAAGATTCGCTGCGTCGCCAGGTCGGCATGGTCACGCAAGACACCTCGCTACTGCACCGCTCGGTGCGCGACAACATCCTTTACGGCCGCCCCGATGCCGACGACGCGCAGATGGTCAAGGCCGCTCACCGTGCCGAGGCGCACGACTTCATCCAGACCCTGACCGACCCGAGCGGCCGGCGCGGCTACGACGCGCACGTGGGCGAACGCGGCGTGAAGTTGTCGGGTGGCCAGCGCCAGCGCGTCGCGATCGCGCGGGTGATGCTGAAAGACGCGCCGGTGCTGCTGCTCGATGAAGCCACCAGCGCGCTCGACTCCGAGGTGGAGGCCGCGATCCAGGCCAGCCTGTACCGGCTGATGGAAGGCAAGACGGTGGTGGCGATTGCGCACCGGCTGTCCACCATCGCCGCGATGGACCGGCTGGTGGTGCTGGACCACGGCCACATCGTCGAGCAGGGCGACCACCGCAGCCTGCTCGCCCTGGGAGGGCTGTATGCGCGGCTGTGGGCACACCAGAGCGGCGGCTTCCTGGGTGAAGAGGCCGACGACGAGCCACGGCTGGCCGCGGCCGTGTCTTGATCGTTCAGGCGCGGCGCTTGCGCAGGGTCCAGACCAGGTAGGTGACCACCGTCACGTTCAGAGCCAAGGTCGCGGCCTTCACCGCGCCTGGCTTGTGCCACAGTTCGTAGACCTCGATCGGCAGGTAGATCGCGCCGCTGGTGGCGCCCAGCCAGGCGGCCCAGCGCCGGTCGTGCCAGAGCCCGTAAGCTTCAGCGGCACGGATGGCCGAATAGGCCAGCGCCAGGGCCGCCCCGGCCCACAGGCGGGCGTCGGTCAGGCGCGCGGCGGCATTCACGAACAGGCCGGCGTAGTGCGCCTCGGGGTCGAGGTGCAAGTGCGTGACCAGCGACACCGCGACCTGGCGCACGTCGCGGTGCAGCAGCGCGAGCAGGCCGAAGCCGGCGCCCAACACGACGATGCCTTTCACAGCTTCCATCGTCGCCACGGCGCGCATCACGCGCGGCGAATGGGGAGCGAGTTCAGGGTTCATTCATGGCATGAGTGGTGCGCCGGCATTGTGACCACGGCTTCAGGATCACCCCACGCCTGCGCCTTTTCCTGTGCCGTGGTCTGATGTGGTGTTTCAGGTTTCAAAAAAGCACTTCAGCCCATGCCCGAACACCGCCTCACGCCTGCCCGATTTTTCGCCGCCTGGGGCGTCGCCTTCCTCGTGATGGGCACGCTCGACGGTCTGTGGCTCGGCTGGCTCGCGCTCGATTTCTACAAGCGCGAGATGGGCGTGCTGATGAGCGATTCTGTGCGCGTCCCGCCGGCGCTGGCCTACTACCTGCTGTACCCGGCGGCCGTGGTGTTCCTGGCACTCACGCCGCGCCCGGCCACGCTGCGCATGGCCGCCCTGCGCAGCGCCGCGCTCGGGCTGGCCGCGTTCGGCGTCTACGACCTGACGAACCTCGCCACGTTGCGTGGTTACACCGTGACGATGACGCTGGTCGACATGGCCTGGGGCACGTTCGCCACGGCGGCCGGTGGCAGCGCCGCCTACCGTTGGGTACTGGCGCGCTCGCGCAGCGCTTAGCGGCGGCGCGGCCGGCAGGTGGCGGTTCTACGCGCCAATCAGTTCACTACTCCGTCATCAAGCGTACCTTCACGCGCTTGCCCTTGATCTTGCCGGCCGACAGCCGCTTCACGGCCTCGTGCGCGATCTGTCGGTCCACCGCCACATAGGTCGAGAACTCGTTGACGCTGATCTTGCCGACCTGGCCGCCCGCGAAGCCGGCGTCGCCCGTCAGCGCACCCAGCACGTCGCCGGGCCGGATCTTGTCTTTGCGGCCGCCGACGATCTGCAACGTCGCCATCGGTGGCATCAGCGGGCCACCGCCTGCGGGCACGAGTTCGCTCAGCTTGTGCCAGACGCTTTCCTTGCCCTGCACCTGCTCGATCTTGCCGATGTGACCCATCTCGTCCAGGCTTGCCAGGCTCAGCGCCAGGCCCTTCGCGTCGACGCGCCCGGTGCGGCCGATGCGGTGGGTGTGGACCTGCGGGTCGGGCGAGACATCGACATTGATCACCGCTTCGAGCTGGTCGATGTCGAGGCCGCGTGCGGCAACGTCGGTGGCCACCAGCACCGAGCAGCTGCGGTTCGCGAACTGCACCAGCACCTGGTCGCGCTCGCGCTGCTCCAGTTCGCCATGCAGCGCCAGCGCCATGAAGCCCTGCCCGCGCAGCACGTCCACCAGGTCGCGGCACTGCTGACGCGTGTTGCAGAAGGCGATCGTGCCGACTGGGCGGAAGTGGTTCAGCAGCAGCGACACCACATGCAGGCGCTC
>CANJKD010000245.1 GCA_947474415.1 Burkholderiales bacterium
ATTGAAACTGCCAATGAGTTCACGAAAGGCTTTACCGATCTCGGGGTAGGCAGCCACATACTCCTTCTTGTCGGTCACGTACCAGGTCATGCGCACGATGTGCTCGGGCTTCGCGCCGGCCACCGCCAGCACGTCGACGATGTTCTGCAGCGCCTGGCGCGCCTGGCCGGCGAGGGTGTCGCTGACGAAGCGGCCTTCGGCGTCCCAGCCGACCATGCCGGCCACGAACACCATGCGGCCGGTGGCGGCCACGCCGTTGGCGTAGCCGCGCGGACGCGGCCAGCCGGGGGGAAGAAGTACTTGCATCGTGAGGGTCTCCAATGTTTGCCCCAAGACGCCTTTCGGCGTCTGCCCCCCCCGGGGGGCGTCGTCGCCTGGGGGCGGTCCGGCGGCGACTCGTGTTCCTGGTGCTTGTTTTCAAGCTTGCTGGAAGGCCGTCATGGCCTGGCGCAAGTCGTCGGGCAGCGGCAGCGGTCGGTGTGTGTTCAGGTCGGTGGCGACGATGGTCTGGGTGATCCGCACGCGTTGCTGCTCGCCTTGCCGGCAGCCCAGTTCGAGGCGCAGCGAACTGCGGCCGATGTGGACCAGCGTCAGGCCGAGCATGACTTCGTCGCCCATGCGGCTGACAGCCGTGAACTCACAGCCCAGGCTCACCGTCGGCAGGCCGATGCGGCGTGTGCCGACAAGGGCGGCATAGGGGATGTGCAGGGCCTCGCTGACCCAGTCTTCGACCAGGTTGTTGACCATCACGAGGTATTGCGGAAAGAACACGATGCCGGCCGGGTCGCAGTGCGAAAAACGGATCAGCAGCGGGCGCTCGAAGGGGTGGACGGTGGCTGTTGTCATGGTCTTAGATGCCGATGTAGCGGTGCCACAGCCCGGGGTCGGCGGCCAGTTGCGCCGAGTTGCCTTGCCAGACGACGCGGCCGCGTTCGATGAGGGTGTGGCGGTTCGCCAGGGCCACCAGCCGCTGCACGTATTTGTCGATCACCAGAATCGTCTGGCCCTGGTCGCGCAAGGCGTTAAGGCAGCGCCAGATTTCCTCGCGCACCAGCGGCGCCAGGCCTTCGGTGGCTTCGTCGAGGATCAGCAGGTGCGGGTTCGTCATCAGCGCGCGGCCGATGGCGAGCAGTTTCTCTTGCACCGACAGGTTCGGGAAGATCTGCCGGCCTTCGGGCACCACCGCCAGGCCCATGCGGGCGATGCGGTCAGGGCGCAGCGTGTCGATGCGCTCGCCGCGAAAGCGCACCGAGCCAGCGCGCGAGCGCGCCAGGCCGAGCAGTGAACGCACCGTGGTCGTCTTGCCCATGCCGTTGTGGCCGAGCAGCGTGGCCACCTCGCCGGCCTGGATGTCGAAGCTGATGCCGAACAGCACCTGGCTGGCGCCGTAGGCGGTTTCCAGATCGGCGACTTCGAGCAAGGGCGTCATGCGATGGCTCCTGCCGCGACATCGTCGCCCACTTCATCGCCAACCTCATCACCCAGATAGGCCCGCTTCACCTCCGGGTGCTTGCGGATTTGTTCCGGTGTGCCGCAGGCGATGACCTTGCCGAACACCAGCGCCGAGATGCGGTCGGCGAGGCGGAACACCGCGTCCATGTCGTGTTCGACCAGCAGGATCGTGGTCTCGCGGCGCAGGCTTTGCAGCAAGGCCACCATCCGCTCGGACTCGTCGGGCCCCATGCCGGCCATCGGTTCGTCGAGCAGCAGCAGCCTCGGGCGCGTGGCGAGCGCCAGGCCCACTTCGAGCTGGCGCTGTTCGCCGTGTGCCAGTACACCGGCCAGCGCATGCAGCCGCGGGCCCAGGCCGACGCGTTCGACCAGCGCCGCCGCTTCGTCGTAGCGCGCCTTCTCGGCGCGTGCCGGCCGCCAGAAGTGCATGCTGTGGCCATCGCGCGCCTGCACCGCCAGCGCCAGGTTGTCGAGCACGCTCAGGCGCTTGAAGATGCTGGTGATCTGGTAGGAACGCGCCAGGCCGCGCAGCACGCGTTCGTGCATCGCGAGCTTCGTGATGGCGGCGCCGTCGAAGCGCACATGGCCGGCATCGGACGCGAGGGCGCCCGAGATCTGCTGGATCAACGTCGTCTTGCCGGCGCCGTTCGGGCCGATCAGCGCGTGCACTTCGCCGGGCATCACTTCGAGGCTGGCGCGGTCGGTGGCGGTCAGGCCGCCGAAGCGCTTGACGAGTTGGTCGACCTGCAACAGGGCTTCTCTCATTTGCCTATTTCCTTGGCGCCACGTTGGAACAGGCTCATCAAGCCGTTCGGCGTCAGCAGCACCACCGCAAGCAGCATCGCGCCCAGGCCGAACTGCCAGTAGATCGTGTACGACGACAACACCTCTTCGAGCACCAGGAACACGACCGCGCCGAGCACGCCGCCATAGAGCTGGCCGACGCCGCCGAGGATCACCATGATCATCAGCATGCCCGACTGGTTCCACTGCATCAGCTCCGGGCTGACGAATCCGCTCTGGTTCGCGATCAAAACGCCCGCCAGCCCGGCCAGGCCGCCGGCCAGCGTGAACGCGGCGAGCTTGTAGCGGTACACCGGGAAGCCGATCGCGACCATGCGCGTCTCGTTCTCGTGGATCGCCTGCAGCGCGTGGCCGAAGCGGGCGTTGAGCAGGTGCTGGACTGCGACGAAGGCGAGGGCGAAGACGGCCAGCGTGACGTAGTAGAAAGCCGAGTCCTGCTTCAGGTCGATGGCGGGGGCGATGACCGAACGGCCGGCCAGCGCCATGCCGTCTTCGCCGCCATAGGCCTTCAGCGACACCAGCAGGTAGAACAGCATCTGCGCGAAGGCGAGCGTGATCATGATGAAGTACACGCCCTTGGTGCGCAGGCTGATCGCGCCGATCGCCAGCGCGAACAGGGCGCTGACGCCGACCGCCAGCGGCCAGGCAAGCCAGGCCGAGCTGATGCCGCCCTGCATCAGGATGCCGATGGTGTAGGCGCCCAGGCCGACGAACGCGGCGTGGCCGAAGCTGATCATTCCGCCGAAGCCGAGGATCAGGTTCAGGCTGGTGGCCGCCAGCGCGAAGATCAGGATGCGGCTCGCCAGGGCGATGTAGAACTCTTGCTGCAACGCCGTGGCGACTGCGGGCAGTGCCAGCAGCAGCAGCGCCAGCGCCCAGCGCCAGTGCAAGGGGTGGTCGAGCAGGCCGCGGGCCGGCGCGGCGGGGGGGGTCGTCATCACGGGTCTGTTCGTCATCCGTGCGCCGGGAACAGCCCCTCGGGCTTCCAGAACAACACGGCGGCCATCAGCACGTAGATCAGGATCGACGCCACCGCCGGCCCGGCCGTGGCCGCCGCCGACGCGCCCAGGGTTTCGGCCAACACCATCGGCACGATGGTGTGGCCGCAAGTGTCGACCACGCCGACCAGCAACGAGCCCATCAGCGCACTGCGGATCGAGCCGATGCCGCCGATCACGATCACCACGAAGGCGAGGATCAAGATGCTTTCGCCCATGCCGACCTGTACCGCCAGCAGTGGCCCGAGCATGCCACCGGCCACTGCGCACAACGCCGCGCCCAGGCCGAACACCAGCGTGAAGAGCTTGCGCACGTCGGTGCCCATCGCCAACGCCATCTCGCGGTTCGATGCCCCGGCGCGCACCTGCATGCCGATGCGGGTGTGCGTGACCAGCCCATAGATCAGGGCCGCCACGGACAGGCCGACGCCGATGATCAGCAACCGGAACGCCGGGTAGGCGAAGCCCGGCATCAGGTCGACCGGCCCGGCCAGTGCGGCCGGCGGGTTCAACAGAATGGGCTGCGAGCCCCAGGCCATGCGCACCGCCTCGTTGCTCATCAGCAATATCGCGAAGGTGCCGAGTACCTGCGACAGGTGATCGCGGTGGTAGAGCCGGCGCAGCACCGTCATTTCCAGCAGCACGCCGATGGCGGTGGTGCCGACGATGCCGGCGCCCAGGCCGACCAGGAAGGAACCGGATGCGGCCGCAGCGGTGGCCGTCAAATAGGCGCCGATCATGTAGAGCGAGCCGTGCGCGAGGTTGATGGTGTCCATGATGCCGAACACCAGCGTCAGGCCGGCAGCCAGCAGGAACAGCATCAGGCCGAACTGCAGTCCGTTCAGCGATTGCTCCAGGAACAGGATCATCGGGTGAGCCAGCCGGTCAGGTCGATCCGCGCAGCCGGAAGCGCTGCAGCTTGCCGGTTTCGGTGCGTGGCAATTCGCCGCGGAACTCGATCGCACGCGGGTACTTGTAGGGCGCGATCGCCTGCTTGACGAAGTCTTGCAATTCCTTGGCCAGGTCGTCGTTCGGCAGCACGCCCGCGCGCAGCACGACGAAGGCCTTCACGATCTGGCCGCGCTCGGCATCAGTCACGCCGATCACGCCGCATTCGGCCACCTTCGGGTGCAGCAGCAGTGCGTCTTCGACCTCGGGCGAGGCGATGTTGTAGCCCGACGAGATGATCATGTCGTCGGTGCGCGACTGGTAGTGGAAGTAGCCGTCGGCGTCGACGAGGTAAGCGTCGCCGGTCAGGTTCCAGCCGTTCTGCACGTACGTCGCCTGGCGTTCATCGGCGAGGTAGCGGCAGCCGGTCGGGCCGCGCACCGCGAGCTTGCCGACCTGGCCGGCCGGCAGCGGCGTGCCGTCTTCGGCCACCACCCGCGCCTGGTAGCCCGGCACCGGCGTGCCGGTGGCGCCGGGCCGCGCATGCGTTTCGTCGGCGGAGATGAAGATGTGCAGCATCTCGGTCGCACCGATGCCGTCGATCAGCTCGATGCCGGTGGCCTCGCGCCACAGCGCGCGCGTGGCGGCCGGCAGCGCTTCGCCGGCCGCCACGCACTGGCGCAGCTTCGTGCTGCGCAGCAGCGCGCCCTGCGCCGCCATCACGCGGTACGAGGTGGGGGCGGTGAACAGCACGGTGGCGCCGAACCGCTGAATGCCTTCGATCAGCTGTAGCGGCGAGGCCTTTTCGAGCAGCACGGTCGATGCGCCCACTGTCATCGGGAACAGCAGCAGCCCGCCCAGGCCGAAGGTGAAGGCGAGC
>CANJKD010000246.1 GCA_947474415.1 Burkholderiales bacterium
AGGTGACTCATCACCTGCTGCGCCACGCAGCCGTGCACGCCGAGCACCAGGAGCACCAGCGCGGTGAGCCCCAGTCGCCGGGTCCGGCTCGGCGCCGGGCCCAGCAAAGGGCTCAGCCCGTGAGCCATGCCTCTTGCCGGGCAAGCGTGGCCTTCACCGGATTCGCGGCTGCGGTCAAGGTGACGGCGCCACCGGCACCATCGCCCGGTAGCGTGAGCGACAGCTCAAGCACGCGTTGGTCGCGCGCCACCAACAAGGTGGCGGCAGCACCCGGCTTGAGCACACGGGTGGCGTCTTCGAGCCGGCGGATGCGCCAACCATTCACCGCCAGCAACTCGTCGCCCGCGCACAAACCGGCGCGCTCGGCCGCGCCACCGCGCAACACCTGCGCGGCCTTCACGCCGGTGAGTGCGCTCTCGCTCACGCGCAGGCCGAGCCGCTGCGCAAGCATCGGCAACTCCGCGTTCCAGGCAGCCCCGAACGCCGCCAGCAAGGGCTGCAATGGCAGTTCGCCGGTGCCATGTACCCAGGCCGCCAACTCGGCGTCAAAGGGCCGGCCGCCGACGTGTTGAAGTGCGGCAGCGATGTCGGCTTCAGTGATCGGCCCGCCGCCGCTCATGGGCAAATGTGCCTCTGCCACTTTGCTCATAAGCCCTCGGGGGGCGGCCGACGCCGTCGTCGGCCTGGAGGCGCTCACCGCCCACAGGCGGCGCATCACTGCATCAAGCGAACCCTTGCCTTCGCTGCGCAGCGTGAGGTCGAGTGCGAGTGCCACGAGCGAGCCCTTGGTGTAATAGCTGATGGTGGCATTGGGCGTGTTCTCGTCGCCCCGGTAGTACTTCACCCAGGCGTCGAAGCTGGCCTGCGCGACGCTTTGCACCTGGCGGCCGGGCACGGCCTGCACGCCGGTGACGGTGCGGGCCAGCAGCCTCATGTAGCGCGCAGGGTCGATCAGGCCGGTGCGCACCAGGAACAGGTCGTCGTAGTACGAGGTGAAGCCTTCGAAGAACCAGAGCAGTTCGGTGTAGTTTTCCTGGGTGTAGTCATAGCGCGCGAACTCGGCGGGCCGCAGGCGTTTCACGTTCCAGGTGTGGAAGTACTCGTGGCTGATCAGGCCGAGCAGGTTCGCGTAGCCGTCCCCACCGTCGGCACGGCGCATCGGGTCAGCGCGCAGCGCGGGCATGTGGCGGCGCGCCGAAATGAGCGCCGTGCTGGCGCGGTGTTCCAGGCCACCGTGGCCGTCTTCGATCAGGTTGTGCAGGAACACATAGCGCTCGAACGGTGGCTTGTTCGCCTGCGCGGATTTACCGGCATTGCCCAGCTCCGGGCTCGCGCCGTGCCAGAACCCGATCTGCGCCTCGCAGATGCGCTTCGCGTCAGTCAGCAGGCGTTCGCCGTCAAAGTCGGGCAGCGCGCCGGCCACCACGTATTCGTGCGGCACGCCACCAGCGATGAAGCGGCCGCGCCAGAAGCGGCCCAGTTCCACCGGGTGGTCGACGAGTTCGTCGTAGTTTGCCGCCTCGTAGCTGCCACGGCCAGCCGCGTCGACCTTCGCTGCCTTCATCGCCGTGGCCACCTGCCAGCCAGCTGGCAGCGCGCGCAGTTCGATGCGGTGCGGCAGGGCTTCGCTGCCCTCGACACGCAGACACACGCTGGTGCCGTTGAAGAAGCCACGGCTCGCGTCCAGAAACGCGGCACGCACCGAGTTGTCGAAGGCGTAGACGAGGTAGCTGACGACGAGCGCACCACGGCCTTCGCAGTGCGCCAGCCAGGTCGCCTTGTCGAGCTGCTGCAGGGGCCGGGCACGCGCGCCCTGCTTCGCGCTCAGGGCCGACAGGTGGCGCGCGAATTCACGTACCAGGTAGCTGCCGGGAATCCAGACCGGCAGGCTCAAGCGCTGCACGGGCGCGGGCCTGGGAACCGTCAGCGTGACCCGGAACAGATGGGCCAGGGCGTCGGCCACTTCGATGCGGTAGGTGATCATGGGCAGGCGGGGTCAGGGGCGGGGTCAGGCGCTTTGCGGGGCCGGCGCGGGTTCGGCGCGGGTTCGGCACTTGCGTTGCGCTGGAGCGATGTGAGGGCGGTGCGGGAACGGGCTCAGCTGCCGGCTGCACCGAGGAAACAGCTCAGGCTCGCGCCCAGACTCAGGCGAAAACGCAGCACCAGCCAGCGGCTGGCGCCATGGGCGGGGTAGATGTTGCGGTCGACGAGGTAGCACCCGACCAGCATCGCACCGTGGATCACCAGGCCGGCGTAGGGCGGCATCAGCACCGCGACGAAGGCCACCAGCGCGGGCACCACGCCCCAGATGAACAGGCGCGGCTCCGCAGCCGCGCGCACGAAGCCGAAGCCCCAGTGAATGCCGCCCAGGAAGGCGATCACCACGGCCGCATAGGCCGACAACGCCGCCGCCACGTGGCCGCGTGCATCCGCCCGAACAAACCAGACCATCAGGGCGCCGACGATGAACGGCAGCAAGGCCAGGTAGCCGAGCTGCTTGGCCACGGGGCTCTTCGTATCGATGGGCAAGGCACTCACGCAGCAACTCCGGATCGGCAATGCAGGGATTGTCACCTCTGGCCACCGCGCACGTCATCGAGCGCGACCGACCCTTGCTGCCGGCGGGGAATCAATTTCCCGAATTTTCAGCAATTACTGAAACTTCGGCACACTCGCAAAATGTCCCGGCCAGTCAAAGCCGCGTGGACACCGGAGCCAGCGAGCGCCATGACACCCACCCCGCCCGCCGACCCTGCGCGAATCCTGTCACCCGGGGTGCGCAGCCTTGTTGCTCACTTCGGCGAAATGGGCAGCCGCTGGGGCATCAACCGCACCGCCGGGCAGATCTACGCGCTGATCTTCGTGGCGCCCGCGCCATTGAATGCCGACGACATCGCCGAGCGGCTGGAGTTCCCGCGCTCCAACGTGAGCACGGGGCTGAAGGAGTTGCAGTCGTGGCGGCTCGTCAACCTGCGCCACCTGCCAGGCGACCGGCGCGAGTATTTCGACGCGCCAAGCGACGCCTGGGAGGTCTTCCGCACGCTGGCCGAGGAGCGCCGTCGCGGCGAGATCGAACCGACGCTGTCGATGCTGCGCAATGCACTGCTCGAAGCGCCTGCTACCCAAGAAGACCGCGTGGCGCTGGAGCGCATGAGCGGCATGCACGACCTGATCGAACTCACCACGACCTGGTTCGACGACGTGCAGCGCCTTGACCAGCAGACCCTGGCCAAGCTGATGAAGATGGGCGCCAAGGTTCAGAAGGTGCTCGAATTCACCGGCCGGGTGGTCGACTCGACCGGCCGCCGCCGTTAGGCACCACCATGAACAGCACCGACTTTTCCGTGACCGCCGTGGCGCTGCCCGAGGCTGCGTCGAGTCGGACCACCTGTGCAGCTACCGACCTGGCCGATGCCTACGCGATGCGGTTGCCCGCACACGCCAGCTCCGACCCGGAGCAACTGGCCCGCCTCATCCTGTCGAACCAGGCGCCCTGGGTCGGCCAGCGGGCGCGGGTGTGCGACGCCATCGTCGGCCGCCTCGGGATCAAGACCGCGCAACAACTGCAGAACGCGCCCGATGCGGCCGTGGGTGGCCGCATCTACATCTTCAAGATCTACGCCAAGAGCGCCCACGAGGTCGTGCTCGGCGAAGCCGACTCGCCCCTCGACTTCAGGTTGTCGGTGCTGCACGAACCGGCTGCCACTGCGGCGGGCAGCACGCCGCGCATGATCGTGTCGACGGTCGTGCATCTCCACAACCAGTTGGGGCGCGCGTACCTCGCCCGGATCGCGCCCTTTCACCGGGCCGTGGTTCAGTCGGCCCTGCGCCGGGCGGCGCGCAGCGGCTGGCCCGTCGCATTGACGTCACCCGCGCCCCCAACCCGAGGTGCCCCATGGACGCATTGATCCTCGCCCGCATGCAGTTCGCGGCCAACATCACGTTTCACATCCTGTTCCCGACCATCACCATCGGCCTGGGCTGGCTGCTGCTGTTCTTCCGGCTGCGCTGGCTGAAAACGCGCTATGGCACCGACCCGGCAGCCGAACAAGGCTGGCTCGACGCCTACCGCTTCTGGACCAAGGTGTTCGCGCTGAGCTTCGCGCTCGGCGTGGTCAGCGGCATCACGATGAGCTTCCAGTTCGGCACCAACTGGCCGGGCTACATGGAGCGCGTGGGCAACATCGCGGGGCCACTGCTGGGCTACGAGGTGTTGACGGCCTTCTTCCTTGAAGCCGGCTTCCTCGGCATCATGCTGTTCGGGCACGGCAAGGTGAGCGAGAAGGTGCACCTGATGTCGACGTTCTTCGTGGCCTTCGGCACCACCTTGTCGGCGTTCTGGATCCTGGCGCTGAACTCGTGGATGCAGACACCGGCGGGCTACGAAATCATCGACGGCATCTACCACGTGAAGAGCTGGATCGAGGTGATCTTGAACCCGTCGTTCCCCTACCGCTTCAGCCACATGGTGCTGGCCTCGGGGCTGACCTGCGCCTTCCTGATCACCGGCCTGTCGGCCTGGCAGGTGCTGCGCGGCACAGGGCAGCGCTCGGCACCGCGCGTGATGCGGGTCGGGCTGACGTTGGCGGCGCTGCTGATCCCGGTGCAGATCATGGTGGGCGATGCGCACGGTCTGAATACGCTGGAACACCAGCCCGCGAAGATCGCCGCAATGGAAGGCGTGTGGGACACCGAACGCGGCGCGCCGCTGCTGCTGTTCGCGATCCCCGACGCGGCGACGCGCAGCAACCACTTCGAGGTCAAGATCCCGAAGCTCGCGAGCCTGATCCTGACGCATGACGCGAACGGCGAGATCAAGGGGCTGTGCGCGTTCGGCGACGCCCATCCGCCCGCCCTGCCGGTGTTCTTATTGATTCGGCCCAAAGAAATAGGAACTTTTAGGTGAACGTAAGCTCCAAGATGGATGGACAAAGAGAACGCGCGCAAACAGACACTGGAGCAACTTCACGAAAGGCGAAAGCAAGTCGTGAGGTTGCAC
>CANJKD010000247.1 GCA_947474415.1 Burkholderiales bacterium
GGAGTGCGCAGCACGAAGCAGTTCCTGGCTTCGCGCCGGGCCGCCCCAAGGGCGAACCACGGAGTGCGCAGCACGAAGCAGTTCCTGGCTTCGCGCCGGGCCGCCCCAAGGGCGAACCACGGAGTGCGCAGCACGAAGGAGTCCATGCCTCCTCTCTTCAGCACGAAGTCAGGGCGGCATTCGCCAAAGGCGGTGCGCTCTCGCGAGCGGATGCCCATCACGTGGAGCGCGAGGTGCAGTTGCGCATGGCGCTCGGCGTGGCGCAGGCGATCGAAGAACGCAGCGCGCTTGTCGTCGAAGCCGGTACCGGCGTGGGCAAGACCTTCGCTTATCTGGTGCCCGCCTTGCTCAGTGGCGCGCGCACGCTCGTCAGCACCGCCACCAAGAGCCTGCAGGATCAACTGTTCATGCGCGACCTGCCGCGCCTGCGCGAGGCCCTGGGCCTGCCGGTCAGCATCGCCTTGCTGAAGGGACGCGGCAGCTACCTGTGCCTGCACCGCATGAACCAGGCGCGCCAGTCCGCCGAATTGCCCGACCGGTGGGCAGTGCGCACGCTGGCGAAGGTGGAGCAGTGGGCGCAGGTGACGGTGAGTGGCGACCTGGCCGAGCTCGAAGGACTCGACGAACGCAGCACTGTGATCCCGCTGGTGACTTCGTCGCGCGAAAACTGCCTGGGTCAGGAGTGTCCGCAGTTTCGCCAGTGCCACGTTGTCAAGGCACGGCGCGAGGCGATGGCGGCCGACCTGGTGGTCGTGAATCACCACCTGTTCTTCGCTGACATGGCGCTACGCGACACCGGCGTGGCCGAGTTGCTGCCGAGCGTCGATGTGGCGCTGTTCGATGAAGCGCACCAGTTGGCCGAAGCGGGTGTGCAGTTCCTGGGCACCACGCTCGGCAGTGGCCAGGTGATCGACTTCGCACGTGACCTGCTCGGCGCCGGCCTGCAGCAGGCGCGCGGGCTGGTGCCGTGGCAGGAACTCGCCGCGGCCTGCGACCGTTCGGCGCGCGAGTTGCGCCTGGCGGCTACCGGTTCACTGCATGACCTGCGCGGCACCTTGAAGCTGCGCTGGTCGGAGCGCGCTGCGGGCGCAGATTTCATCGCGGCGCTGGCGGCAGTGGGAAGCGCGTGCACGGCGGCGGCCGAGGGCTTGAAGGTGGTGGCCGAGATGTCACCCGACTTCACGAAGCTCGGCGAACGTGCCGGTCAGCTGGCGGGCATCGCCGTGCAGTTCTGTGAACCGGCCAAAACTGGCCATGTGCGCTGGATCGATGTCTCGCCGCATCAGGCGCGGCTGGTCGAATCACCGCTGGACATTCGCGATGCCTTGCGCGAACAGATGAGTGCCGCGCCGAAGGCCTGGGTCTTCACGTCGGCCACGCTCGGTGACGATGATCGGCTCTCGTGGTTCACCGAGTCGGCCGGCCTCGACGACGCACGCACGTTGCGGCTCGGCAGTCCGTTTGACTACCCTGCCCATGCCCGCCTGTACATCCCACGCGGTTTCCCGAAACCCAACGAACCCGAGCACGCACCGTCTGTCGCACTGCTGGCAGCGCGTTGCGCGCGGGCGCTCGGCGGCCGCACCTTCGTGCTGACGACGACCCTCCGGGCCTTGAAGGCGGTGGGTGAACAGTTGCGGGCCGAGTTCCATGCGCAGGGCGATTCGATCCAGGTACTGCTGCAAGGTCAGATTCCGAAGCGCCAGCTGATGCAGCAGTTCCTGGCCCAGCCGCGTTCGGTTCTGGTGGGTTCGCAAAGCTTCTGGGAGGGCATCGACGTGCCGGGGGATGCATTGCAATGCGTGCTGATCGACAAGCTGCCATTCCCGCCGCCGAACGATCCGCTGGTCGAGGCCCGCGTCAAGCGCCTGGAGAGCGAAGGCCGCAACCCGTTTGCCGACTATTTCGTTGCCGAAGCAGCGGTGTCGCTGAAGCAGGGCGCCGGGCGGTTGATTCGCAGCGAGACCGATCGAGGCCTGGTGGTGGTGTGTGACCCTCGCATGGCGGGCATGAATTACGGCAAGCGCCTGCGCGAGGCCTTGCCGCCGATGACGCTGGTGTCTTCCGAGGCCGAGGCGCTTGCCTGGCTGGGCATGCTGTCTGGCGCAGGCTTGCCGTTCTAGCGGCCGGCCGCAGCGCCCGGTCGAGCGTTCAGCTCACCAGACCTGCCACCAGGGCTTCGTGACGCTGCCGAGGCCGTCGAAACGAATCGTGGTGTCCGGGTAGCTCTGACGCAGGACGCGATCGGCATCGTCACGCAGGTCGGTCATGCCGAGACGGTCATAGCTTTGCACCATGATGTACAGCGCTTCCTGCGCCGACGGCGACTGCTGGAAGTCGGTCACGACAATTTGGGCCCGGTTTGCGGCAGCGACGTAAGCACCGCGCCGGAAGTAGTAGCGTGCCACATGCACTTCATACGATGCGAGCGTGTTGACGATGTAGTTCATGCGCAGACGCGCATCGTCTGCATACAGCGATTGCGGGAATTGGTCGACCAACTGTTTGAATGACTGAAACGAATCGCGCGCCGCCTGCTGGTCGCGTTCGGCCAGATCCTGGCGGGCCAGGTTGCCCAACAGTCCGAGGTTGTCGTTGAAGTTGATCAAGCCTTGAAGGTACAGCGCGTAGTCGAGCGCCGCACTGGTCGGATGCAGCTTGATGAAACGCTCCAGGGTAGCGAGTGCCTGTGCCTTGTCACTGCTCTTGTAGAGCATGTAGGCGCGTTCGATCTGCGCCTGCTGTGCCAGCGCGGTGCCGGAGGCCCGACCTTCGAGCCGCTCGTAGAGCTTGCTGGCACGCTCGTAGTTGCCCGTTGAGGCCTCTTCCTTGGCCTCTGCATACAATCGTTCTGGGGTCCACTGGGACTCGGGTTCTTTCGGCGTCGAGCCGCAGCCCGCAACCAGGGCAACCAGCACCGCCAGCACGGCGGCCCTGGGCCGGTGCAGCACACTCAATGGAATCATGGGCCTGGGGCACTCGCTCTTGAGCGCCATCCTGTCAGAAAACGAAGATCGATTATATGGTTCAGCCCCCAGCGGATTTGTCGTCCGACGATCCCGCCATGGCCGCCCTTGACGCCGATGCGGCAGAGGCTCCGTGGGATGCGCAGCCCGAACGCCGCGAGGCCGACGTATCGCAAGCCTTGCACGGCCAGCGGCTCGACAAGGTCGTGGTCACGATGGCGGATGAGTTCTCGCGCAATCACTTGCAAGGGCTGATCGAGGGCGGGCACGTGCGGGTCGATGGTGCACTTTCGATCAGTGCATCTCGCAAGGTGCTGGCCGGCCAGCGCATCGAAGTCGAACTTGTGCCGACGGCGGAAAGCCGTGCATTTCGACCAGAAGAAATTCCGCTCGACATCGTGTTCGAAGACCCGCAGCTGATGGTCGTGAACAAGCCGGCCGGCATGGTGGTTCACCCGGCAGCGGGCAACTGGTCGGGTACCTTGCTCAATGCGCTGCTCGCGCACCACCGCAACGCGGCCACGCTGCCGCGCGCGGGCATCGTGCACCGGCTCGACAAGGACACCTCGGGGCTGCTGATCGTCGGCAAGACACTGGCCGCGACCACGGCGCTGGTGCGCATGATCGCGGCGCGTGACGTGCACCGGCAGTACCTGGCGATTGCGCACGGCGAACTGCACCCGGTGTCGGTGCGCATCGATGCCCCGATCGGCCGCGACCCGAAATCTCGCGTTCGGATGGCCATCGTCTCGTCCGGCAAGCCCGCGCAAACCGATGTTCTGGTTATGGCGTCGGGCGAAGGCCTCAGTGCATTGCGATGCACGTTGCACACCGGGCGCACGCACCAGATTCGGGTCCACCTGGCGGCCCGCGGCCATGCGCTGGTGGCCGACGAGGTCTACAGTGGCAAGCCGGCGCTCGGGATGACGCGGCAGGCGCTGCATGCCACCCGTCTGGCGTTCGCGCACCCGATCAGCGGGGAGGCGTTGTCGTTCGAGGCTGCACCGCCACCCGACTTCGCGCTAGCATGGCGCCACGTTGCGGATTTGGCACGTTGAAGCGCGTTCTCGGGCGGCAGTGCCGAGGTTCGCTACAATGTCGCAGCCTCGCGATGTGGCACCAACCCGAAGCCGCTCCAGGATGGCTCACCGGGTTGCTGAGAAACTCGGCGAGAAGTGAGTGGCACCCACGGGTGCCCGCCCAGGCCAGCGCAAGAGTCGCGTCCCTGTAGCCAACTTGATTCGAAGAGCAACGCCCCTGCGACGGGCCTGCGCCTCTGCCGAGGCCGATGACCTACCCCTTACCAGCGCTGATGCCCAGCGTAGAACAGCGGATTAGCCGCCGAAAAGCCGCCGGAATCGCCCGGCCCATGATGTGACCGAAGCCCATGAATAGCACGGACGCCAAGCGCGTCCTGGAGACCGCACTCATCTGCGCCAGCCAGCCGCTGCCCTTGCGCGACATGCGCATTCTTTTTGCCGATGCCATCGGCTCGGACACGCTGCGCTCGATGCTTGATGAACTCAGCCGCGAGTGGCAAGGGCGAGGGGTCGAGCTGGTGCCGCTGGCCACCGGCTGGCGCTTGCAGAGCCGGCCCGAGATGCGTGTCTACCTTGACCGCCTGAACCCCGAGAAGCCACCGAAATATTCGCGCGCCGTGATGGAAACGCTGGCCATCATTGCCTACCGCCAGCCGGTGACGCGCGGCGACATCGAAGACATTCGCGGCGTCACGGTGGCCACCCAGATCGTCAAGCAGCTCGAAGACCGAGGCTGGGTCGAGGCCATTGGCTATCGCGAATCACCCGGGCGCCCGGCCTTGCTGGCAACGACGAAACAGTTTCTTGACGACCTGAGCCTTTCGAGCCTCGAACATCTGCCCCTGCTGGCGGCGGGCTCGCCTGAGCCCCGCGCCATGTCCGGAGCGCTTGAAGAACAGGTGTCGCTGATCGACCCGCAGGCCGACCTGCTCGATCTGCGCCCGGCCCCGCCCGACAACTCTTTACTGCCCGA
>CANJKD010000248.1 GCA_947474415.1 Burkholderiales bacterium
CGGGCTGAAAGTGGCTGGGAAACCGGCGAACAGCCGACTGAACCCGCGAATCAATTCGAATTGGCCGCATCAGCACGTTCCGAAGTGGTTAAAGCAGACCTTCCCTAATTGATATATATGACACCGCTACATTGATGAAAAATTATCAATAGTGATCCGAAATAGAACAACAAACATCGTTTCAGGCGAAGGGCGAAGGGCGCCGTGGCAGCGATCAGCGGCTGCCACGGGGCGCCGGCAGGCTCAGCGCAGGTTGCGCACTGCGGCGCGCAGGGTTTGCCAAAGCGGCAGGAGTGCCGTGATGGCGGTGGCGCCGGCTGCAGCACGCTCCAGCGCGCGGGCTTGCGCCGAGGCCTCTTCGGCACCGATCAGCAGCAACACGGTCTTCAGGTTGTGGGCCTGGCGCCGCAGCGCTGCAACGTCGGACCGCAGGCAGGCCGCGTCGGCCTCGGCGACGTCGGCGTCGAACTGCGCGACGCTGGCGGCCCTGAACGAGTCGTAGAGCCCGGCATGGCCGGCGAAGTGGGCGGCAATGGCGGCCGCGCGCGCCATGGCTGGCGAGACGTCGCCGCGCGGTAGGGTGAATTCTGTTGATGGCGCAGCCGCAGCCGCAGCCGCAGCCGCAGCCGCAGCCGCAGCCGAGTCGGGGTCCGGGCCGGCAAGCGCCTGCGCCACGCAGCCGACCAGCGCGGCGAGCGCCACGGGCTTGTCGAGCACCTGCCAAGCGCCGAGCGCCATGACGCGCTCGCGTACGTCGCTCGACACCCCCGCGCTGAGCACCACGATCCGGGCCTCGCCGCGCAAGGTGGGCGCGGCCTGAAGCTCTGCCAGCAGGTCGAGCCCGCTGCCGTCGGGCAGCATCAGGTCAATGAGCAGCAACGCCCAGCTGCCGCCCGCCAGCGCCAGCCGCGCTTCGAGCAGCGTGCCGGCCTCCACCAGATCCAGCGGCAAGTCGCCCAGCGCCATGCCGACATAGCGGCGAATCGAAGCGTCGTCCTCGACCAGCAGGACGCGCGCGCGCTTCATGCCGTGGGGGTTGGTGCGCTTTCCAGCAGGGCCCCGAGGTGCTGCGGCAACTCGGTGACGAGGCGCGACTTGTGCACCACCGTCACGCCCTCGAGCGCGAAGCGGTAGGGCGCCTGATCGGCCTCGTCGAGTGAGGTGATGACGATCAGGCGGCTGGCCGCGAATTGCGAGTGCGAACGCAGGCTCAGGATCAGCGTCGCGCCGTCGATGCCGGGGAGCAGGATGTCGACGATCAGCACGCGCGGCTGTAATTGGCCTGCCATCGCCAGCCCGGCAATGCCGTCGTCGGCGAATTTCACTTCGAGCTGCGGAAAGTGTTCATGCAGCAGCAGGGCCACCAGGTTCTGGTAATGCTTCGAATCTTCGATCACCAGCACGCAGCCATCGGCGTGCGCCGGGCTGTCGGCCGAGGGTGCGGCAGGTCGGGGCCCGCTGGCGGTTTGGCGCCCGGTCAGCCAGAGATCGACCGACGCACGCGAAATGCGACGGTGGCCGCCGGGCGTCTTCCAGGCTTCGAGTTCCCCCCGGTCCACCATCAACTGGACCGAACGTACCGCCATGCCCAGTTGGCGGGCCACCTCCAGGGTGCTGAGCTGAGAGTCTGGCGGTGCGAGTTTGTTGGGCATGCGTGAATTTTGCCAGCATCGGGTGACTTTGCCGGATTCAGTTTGAAATTATCACAAACAGTTAATATGATAATAACGTTTCTGAATCGCCCTCCGCTCGCCTCAACACCCCGCACGAAGCGCACCATGAACCGAATCCTGATCGTCGACCAACATGTCGAGATGCGGCTCGCAATCCGCATGACCCTGCGCAGTTTCGGCCACACCGCTGAAATTGTTGAGGCTGCCGACGCTGACACCGCCCTCGCGCTGGCGCGTGCCCTGGTGCCCGAACTCGTGCTGACCGACGTGCACCTTCACGGTACCATGGACGGCGTCGGGCTGTGCCGCGCACTGAAGGCAGAGCCGGCCACCCGCCTCATCGACATCGTGATCATCAGCGCCAAGGCGGCGCCGCAAGACCGCGCGGCCGGGCTCCATGCCGGCGCGTGCGCTTACCTTGCAAAGCCCTTCCTGCCGATGGAGTTGGACCATGCTTTGGACGACATCGGGGTCAGACCATGAGGCGCAACCAAATCACGCCTGACGAGATCGCTGGCGAACCGTGTTTTGACCCCGCCGCCGCCGCCCAGATGGAGCGCCTGGTCGACGACTTCGGCCAGATGTACCGCCAGCGCAACGATGCGCTGAAGGAGGTGGTGAATGCCCACCACGACGCGCTGTTCCGGCTGGCACTGGCGGCCGACTTCAAGGACGACGACACCGGCATCCACATCGTTCGCATCGGCTTCCTGGCCGAGGCGCTGGCCTTGGCGCTCGGGCAGCCCCGGGCCTGGGCCGAGGTCTTGCGCAAGGCTGCGCCGATGCACGACATCGGCAAGATCGGCATTCCTGATTCGGTGCTGAAGAAGCCGGGCCAATTCACCTTTGAAGAGCGCCAGATCATGAACGGCCACCCGCAGATCGGTGCCGATATCCTGGGCCAGTCGCGCATTCTGCTGTTCCAGTTGGCGGCCGAAGTTGCGCTCACCCACCATGAGCGATTTGACGGCTGCGGCTACCCGAACCGCCTGGCTGGGGAGGCGATTGCCTTGTCCGGGCGCATCGTGTCGGTGGTCGACTTTTTCGATGCGCTGACCATGGACCGCTGTTACCGCCCCGCGATGCCCGACGACAAGGTGAAGAGCATGTTGCTGACCGAGCGTGGCAACGCCTTCGACCCGCTGGTGGTGGATACCTTTCTGGCGCACTGGCCCCAGTTCGTGGCCTTGCGTGACCGAATCACGCGCCTGCGCCTGAGCTTTGCTGATCTGGTGAGCGGCGAGGTCGGCGCGACCGACAATCTGGCGAGCGCCGCATAAATACCGATTCACCTTCGTCTTCAATGGCCTGCACCGCCCGTACTTTCGCCGCGCCGCTGTTGCTGGCGCTCGCTGCTGCCGCGCCGCTGCCCAGCGCCGCCGGGCCGGTGTTCGACCGCGTGAAGGCCAGCGGCACCGTGCGTGTGTGCATCTGGCCCGACTACTACGGCATCACCTTTCGCAACCCGCGCAGCCAACAGCTGGGCGGCATCGATGCCGAGCTGTCGGTGGCGTTCGCACAAGACCTGCAGGCCAAGCTGGAATACGTTGATTCGTCATTCGTCACCCTCATCGACGATGTGAAGAGCGGGCGCTGCGATGTGGCCATGTTTGCGGTCGGCATGCTGCCGCAGCGCACGGAGCACTTGCGTTTCACGCGGCCCTATCTGCGCAGCGACATCTATGGCGTCACGACCAAGGCGAACCGCGTGGTGCGCCAATGGGCCGACATCGACAAGCCCGGCGTGCTGGTCGGCGTTCAGGCCGGTACCTTCATGGAGCCGGTGATGGCAGCCGCGCTGAAGCGGGCGAAGATGGTGGTGGTGCGCCCGCCGGCCACGCGCGAGCTCGAGCTGGAGGCTGGCCGCATCGATGTCTTCATGACCGACTACCCCTACAGCCGGCGCCTGCTCGACAACGCCGACTGGGCCGAACTGGTCGCGCCGCCCGTGCCCTTCCATGTGCTGCCCTACGCCTACGCCGTGAAGCCGGGTGACGACGACTGGTTCGCCGCCGTCGACGGTTTCGTGCTGCGCATCCAGCGCGATGGCCGGCTCGACGCTGCGGCCAAGCGCAACGGCCTCACGCCGATCATCGTGCGCTGACGGCGGCCGCCGCATCGCAATAGCCGCAGCCGGCCAGCAACCGACCAGCCACGATGAAGAATGCCTTGCACGCCCGAGTCTGGTCGGCCAGCCAGATCGTGGTGGCCGGCGGGGCGGCGTTCATCGCGCTGTTCCTGGTGGGAACTGTCGCGCTCGGCATCGACGGCCGACGCGCCGCCATCACCGACCAACTGGCGCGCAACGAGTTGCTGGCCCGCGTGCTCGAAGACCAGGTGACCCGCAGCATCGACGCAGCAGCGCAGTTTCTCGCCACGATGGCCCACGTGGTATCGGAGCAAGGCCTGAACGAGAGGGTCACGAGTGCACCCTTGATGGCGCAATTTCTGGTGAGCTTGCCGCAGCTGCGGGCTTTGTCGGTGCTCGACGCCGAGGGGCGTGTGGTGGCCAGCAGCATGGCCGCAGAGGTCGGCGTCCGGGTCGATCTGGCCCAGTTGGGGCCGCTGCCGACGGAAGGGCGTGACACCCTCGGGGTCTTCATCGCAGGCCGCAGCCTGCGGGACATCGCCGAGAACGCACCCGCCTCCACGGTTCCGGCCAGCGTCGGGTTCATCCCGGTCATGCGGCGGGTCACGGAGCCGGGTGGGCGGACGCTGTTCCTCGTCGGCCTCATGAACCCGGGGGGCATTGCCAACCAGATGCGGCTGACCATCGCCAATGCCACCAGCCAAGGCGTGCTCGCCACCTTCGACGGCCGGGTGCTCACCGCCACCGCCGATGCGTTGCCGGGCCAGCTGCTGAAGGCACTGCCTGTCTTTCAGGATTACCTGCCGCGCATCGAGCATGCGAGCTACCGGGGGGCTGGCGTCTCGCCCGGCGAGCAGGCGCTGGCGTTCCGCGTCTCGCGCAGCCGGCCAGTGGTGGTGCTCGTCGAGCGGCCGATTGCCGGCGTGCTCGATGAATGGGTGGGCGTGGCGCGCTGGGGAGCAATGATCAGCGCGGCTGCGGCGCTGGCGATCATGCTGCTGACCTGGTCGGCGGCGCGCAGCCTGCGCGGCCGCGAGCAGGTGCGTCAGCGCCTCGAAGTGGCGCAGGCCGAGGTGGCGCGGCGCGAGAACGAGCTGAGCGTGGTCGTGCGCACCGTGCAGGCGCTTCTGTTCCGCACCGATGCCAGCGGCCTCCTGACCTTTGTCAACCTGGACGAGAAGATCGCGGCCGGCGGCCAGGGGCCAG
>CANJKD010000249.1 GCA_947474415.1 Burkholderiales bacterium
CCGATCGCCTTCAACCGCAAGGAAGCGAATGCGCATGGCGAGGGCGGCACAATGGTTGGTGCTCCGATGAAAGGCCGTGTCGTGGTGATCGACGACGTGATCACCGACGGCGCCTCCAAGCGCGAGTCGGTCGACATGATCCGCGCGGCTGGGGCCGAGCCGGCAGCCGTGCTGATCGCGCTCGATCGGATGGAGCGCGGCGGGACCGATGACCAGCTGTCGGCGCACTCGGCCGTCGAGGAGTTCGAGCGCCACTACGGCATGCCGGTGGTCGCCATCGCGACCCTCGATGACCTGATGCGCTACCTGCAATCGAACGCCGACCCCCAGCTGAACGCCCATTTCGCCGGGGTGGCGGCATACCGGCAGCGTTACGGCGTCTGATGCGCATGCCGCCGGGCCGTACCCACTGCTCACGCTTGGCGGGAGTGCGCGCAGCGGCCACTGCCTTCGCGATCGCTTTGACCGCACCGGCTGCAACCCATGGCGCCACCGGGTCGAACCAGATCTACACCTGCACCGACGCAACGGGCAGGAAGCTCACCTCTGACCGCCCGATCGACGCGTGCACTTCGCGCGAGCAGCGCGAGTTGAATGCCGATGGATCGCTGCGCCGCATCGTGCCGCCGACGCCCACTTCCGATGAGCGCGCCGAGATCGAAGCGCGCGAACGTGAAGCGGTGGCGGAGCGCGCCCGCAGGCAAGAGGCGATCCGGCGCGACCGCAACCTGCTGGCGCGCTTCCCGGATGAGGCGGCGCATCGCAAGGCCCGCGCCGCCGCGCTCGACGATGTGCGCAAGGCCTTGCGGCTCTCTGAAGAGCGTGTGGCGCTGCTCACGGCCGAGCGCAAGCCGCTGCTGGACGAAGCCGAGTTCTATGTGGGCAAGCCGCTGCCTGGCAAGCTGAGAAGCCAGCTCGACGCGAACGATGCGTCCACCGAAGCGCAGCGCACCCTGGGGCAAAATCAGCAGCTTGAAATTGTTCGCGTCAACCGGCTCTACGACGCCGAGCTGGAGCGCCTGAGGAAGCTCTGGGCGGGTGCGCAACCGGGTTCATTGGGTGGGCCGGTGGGCCCGGTTGCGGCAACCGGGCCAGCTTCTTCGGCCCGCAAGTAGGTTGGCCGCAACCCGAGGCGGTCGTTCAGCCGCCGGGCGCGCGTTACCCCAGTTTTTGCTTTAGCAACTCGCCCACCAAGGCCGGGTTGCCCTTCCCTTGGGTCACTTTCATCGCCTGACCGACGAGTGCGTTGAAAGCCTTTTCCTTGCCGGCGCGGTATTCATCGACCGACTTGGCATTCGCCGCGATCACCGCATCGATGATGGCGGAAAGTTCGCCGCTGTCGCTCATCTGCTTCAGGCCTCTGGCTTTGATCACGGCATCGATCCACGCCGCAGCGTCGGCGCCGTCGTCGCCCTGGCCATCACCCGTCCAAAGCGCATCGAAGACCTGGCGCGCGCCGTTGTTCGAGATCGTGCCGTCACTGACGCGCCCCAGCAGGGCGGCGAGCCATGCGGCGGGGACCGGGCAGGCGGCGATGTCGAGGCCTTGGGCATTCAGCCGGCGCGACACCTCGCCCATCAGCCAATTCGCCACCAGCTTGGGTTGCCCGCTGGACTTTGCCGCAGCTTCGAAGTAGGCCGAGAAAGCCTTGCCCTGCGTCATCAGCGCAGCGTCGGAGGCCGGCAGGCCATAGTCGCGCTGGAAGCGGGCCGCCATCAAGGCCGGCAGCTCGGGCATTTGGGTGCGCACCGATTCGATCCACTCGGGCGCGATCACCAGCGGTGGCAGGTCGGGGTCGGGGAAGTAGCGGTAGTCGTTCGCGTCTTCCTTGCTGCGCATGGCGCGGGTTTCGCCGCTGTCGGGGTCGAACAGCACGGTGGCCTGGCGCACGGCGCCGCCGTCTTCGATCAGGTCGATCTGCCACTGCACTTCGTAGTCGATGGCCTGCTGCATGAACTTGAAGCTGTTCAGGTTCTTGATCTCGCGCCGCGTACCGTAAGGCGCGCCGGGTCGGCGCACCGACACGTTGGCGTCGCAGCGGAATGAGCCTTCCTGCATGTTGCCGTCGCAGATGCCGATCCAGGTCACGAGTCTGTGCAGTTCCTTGGCGTATTCCACCGCCTCGCGGCTGCCGCGCATGTCGGGCTCGGTGACGATTTCGAGCAGCGGCGTGCCGGCCCGGTTCAGGTCGATGCCGGTCTTGCCTTGATAGTCTTCATGCAATGACTTGCCGGCGTCTTCTTCGAGGTGCGCACGCGTCAGGTTGACACTGTGGCGAACCTCGCCAACGAAGAATTCGACACGTCCGCCCTGCACCACAGGGGTTTCGTACTGGCTGATCTGGTAGCCCTTGGGCAGGTCGGGGTAGAAGTAGTTCTTGCGCGCGAAGATCGAAACCGGCGCGACCGTGGCGTTCACCGCCAGCCCGAAGCGGATCGCCCGCTCGACCGCGCCGCGGTTCAGCACCGGCAGCGTGCCGGGCAGCGCCAGATCGACCGGTGACGCCTGCGTGTTCGGCGCTGCACCGAAGGCGGTTGAAGAGCCGCTGAAAATCTTGCTGTGGGTCGACAGCTGCGCGTGCGTCTCGATGCCGATGACGACCTCGAAGCCGCGAACGAGGGGGGAAGGGAGGCTCATGGTGTTCAGGCGCCGGCCGGCTTGCGGGTGTGCCAGTCGGTGGCTTGCTGGAAGGCATGGGCGGCCTGCAGCAGCGTGGCTTCGTCGAAATAGTTGCCGATGAGCTGCAGGCCGACCGGCATGTCGCCTTCGCCGAAGCCGGCCGGCAGGCTCATGCCGGGCAGGCCGGCCAGGCTGGCGGGCAAGGTGAAGATGTCGGCCAGGTAGCTCGCCACCGGGTCGTCGCGGTTCTCGCCGAGCTTCCAGGCCACCGTGGGGGCCACCGGCCCTGCGATCACGTCGCATTGCTGGAAGCAGGCCTGGAAGTCGTCGGCGATCATGCGGCGCAGCTTTTGTGCCTGCAGGTAGTAGGCGTCGTAGTAGCCGTGCGACAGCACGTAGGCGCCGATCATGATGCGTCGTTTGACCTCGCTGCCGAAGCCCTCGGTACGGCTGCGGCTGTACATGTCTTCGAGGTCGGCGTACTTGGCCGCGCGGTGCCCGTAGCGCACGCCGTCGAAGCGGCTCAGGTTCGACGAGGCCTCGGCCGGCGCGATGATGTAGTAGACCGGGATCGACAATTCGGTGCGCGGCAGGCTCACGTCCACCAAGGCGGCGCCCAGTCGTTCGAACTCGCGCAGCGCCGCGCGCACCGCGCCGTCGACATCGGCGGCGAGCGCTGCAGGGAAGAATTCGGCTGGCAGCCCGATGCGCAGGCCTTTCAAGGGCTGCGCATCGGTGGCTCCGGTGCGGGGACGGCGCAGCGCGGCATGGAAGTCTTGCGGCGGGCGTTGGGCGCTGGTTGAATCGCGTTCGTCGAAGCCGCTCATCGCGCCGAGGAGCAGCGCACAGTCTTCGGCGCTGCGCGCCAGCGGGCCGGCCTGGTCGAGGCTGGAGGCGAAGGCGATCAGCCCAAAGCGCGAACACACGCCGTAAGTGGGCTTGATGCCGGTGATGCCGGTGAAGCTGGCCGGCTGACGGATCGAGCCGCCGGTGTCGGTGCCGGTGGCCGCCGGCATCAGCCTGGCCGCCACTGCGGCCGCCGAACCGCCCGACGAGCCACCCGGCACGCGGCGGGTGTCCCACGGGTTCTTCACTGCGCCAAAGGCCGAGTTCTCGTTGCCCGAACCCATCGCGAACTCGTCGCAATTGAGCTTGCCCAGGGTCACGGTGCCAGCCGCGCCGAGGCGCGCGACGACGGTCGCATCGAACGGGCTGCGGTAGCCGGCCAGCATCTTCGAGCCGGCCGTGGTCGGCAGGTCAACGGTCACGAAGATGTCTTTGTGCGCGAGCGGCACGCCAAGCAGGGCACCGCTTTCACCGGCCGCGCGCCGCGCGTCGGCGGCGCGCGCCTGGCCGAGTGCGAGGCCAGCGTCGCTGGCCAGCAGCGCGCCGAGTTGTTCATGGGCGGCAACGCGCGCGAGCAGATGCGTCGTGACCTCGACGCTGGAGACGCGCTTCTCATCCAGCGCGCGGCCCAATTCGGCCACGCCCATGTCGTGCAATGCTTTCATGACAGCCCCTCGCCCGATGGGTACTTCGGCCGAACCCCTGGGACGAGCTTTGCCCCGAGAGGCACTGCGCGGCGGCTCATCAACCGATCACTTTCGGAACCAGGAACAGGCCATCTTCCACGGCCGGTGCGCTACGCTGGTTCAGCTCGCGGTGGTTGGTCTCGGTGACGGCGTCTTCGCGCAGGCGCAGATGCACTTCCTGAACCGCCGACAGCGGCGTGTAGAGCGGCTCGACACCGCTCGTGTCGACGGCACTCATCTGCTCGACGATGCCGAAGAACCCGTTCAACTGGGTGAGCATCGCGGCAGCTTCGACGGGTTCGAGTTCGAGCCGCGCCAGATGGGCGATCCGGCTCACGTCTTCCAGGGTCAGGGCCATGAAGTTGCGGGTGCGTATTTACGTTCTGTGAGGGTTGCGGCAGATCAGGTGCCGCAGGGCTTGCGGTATTATCCCCGGTTATTCACACGCCCTTCGGCGCAGTGCTTCGCGCTGAAATGCAGGCGTCTGCCGCGTTTTCAGTGCGTTGCAAAGCACGCTGTGTCGTGGCGTGTTTCGTCAAGGTTTGCCACTGAGTTTTCATCCGTTGCGCGGCCGCGCTTCCCGCCCTGGAAGCGGCCCGCAACGCCTATCCACTTCGTCCCAATACCGGAACCCTTCGCCCCGCCGCGCTGCGCGCGCTTCAATGCCAGCAGGTGGCCGGGTGAACCCGCACCACACCATGTTCGGATCCTTTCGTCGCTACTTCTCGACTGATCTGGCCATCGACCTCGGCACCGCCAACACGCTCATTTATGTGCGTGGCAAAGGCATCGTGCTCGATGA
>CANJKD010000250.1 GCA_947474415.1 Burkholderiales bacterium
AACGGCGAAGGTGACCATGTAGACGCGGCACGGGCTGATGCCGAGCGCCGCAGCCATCGCCGGGTTCTGCATCGTGCCGCGCGCGATCAGGCCAAGTTGCGTCTTGAGCAGCACGGCCCGCAACGTGAGGCCGAGAACCACCGCGACACCGATGATCAGCAGCGTATAGACCGACACGGAATACGCGCCGACCGTGAAGCTGCCCAGCGGCGTGGAAATGCCCGCTGTGGTGTTGCCGAACACCGACGTCACGATACCGACGAGAAGCAGCGACAACCCCCAGGTTGCGAGCATCGTGTCGATCATGCGGCCGTAGAGTCGGCGGATCACGAGCCGCTCAAGCACGACGCCGATCAAGCCCACGACGAGAGGTGCAGCGACAAAGATCGCGATCCACAAGTTGATGCCGATCTTGAGCGCGCCGAGAGTCGCGTAGGCGCCCAGCATCATGAATTCGCCGTGCGCGAGGTTGATGACCTTCATCATCCCGAATATCACCGCCAGCCCCGCGGAGACGATCACGAGGCTGGCGACGCCATAGAGCACCTGGATGACGACAATGGCGGCGAGGTCCATCAGGCTTTGATCACGTACTGCTGGTTGTCCTTTGGGTTCTTCTTCAGGTTGCAGACGGCGCTGGTGTCCGAAGGCGGCGCTTGATCAAAGGTGTCGATGATCTTGAACTTCTTGTCCTGCACTTCGGCCAGGCTCACGTTGAGCACGCAGTGATGGGTGTTCGCATCGATGGTGACCTTTCCGCTCGGTCCTTCGACGCTGATGCCCGATTCGAGCGCCGAAGTGACCTTCATCTGGTCGACCGAGCCGGCCTTCTTGACTCCTGCGGCCCAGAGCTTGAACCCCTGATAGGTGCCGCAGGCCAGTTCGGTGACGTTCGGATAGTCGGCGCCGAAACGCTTGTGGAAGCGTTGAAGGAACGCCGTATTGCCCGGTGTCGCGAGGCTCTGGAAATAGTTGTACGAGAGCAGATAACCATTCGCCTCTTCGGCCGACAACACGATCTGTTCGTTGCCCACGCCGAAGGTCGACGACGCAAGCGGGATCTTCTTGTTGAGGCCTGCCGCTGCCCACTGGCGATAGAACGAGATGTGAGCACCGCCGACGAGCGCCGAGAACAGCATGTCGGGCTTGGCCGCTTCGATCTTCGAGATGGTCGGGCCGAAATTCGTGACGTCGAGCGGGAAGAACTCGATCGCGACCGTCGAACCGCCGTTTTCCTGGGCGAACTTCTTCACCCATTGCGAGGTGATCTGGCCATAGTTGTAGTCGGCCGCCACCACGTAGATCTTCTTGCCCCACTTCTTCATCGCGTACGGCACGAGCTTGCCGACCGTTTGCGCCGGCGTCACGCCGGTGCAGAAGATGTTGCGGTCGCAGACGCCGCCTTCGTATTGCGTGTTGTAGAAATAAAGCGTCTTCGCGCGGTCGAGTACCGGGCGAATCACCTCGCGCGAGGCCGAGGTGATGCCGCCCATCACGACCGCGACCTTGTCCTTCAGCGCTGCCTGCTGCGCGAACTGCGTGTAGAGCTGCATGTTCGATTGCGGGTCGTAGCTCACGAGCCGCACCTTCTTCCCGAGCAGCCCGCCAGCGGCGTTCTGCTCTTCGATGGCCAGCGTGAGCGCATCGGCCATCGGCTTGCCGTAGATGTCGAGGCCGCCGGAGAGGTCGTGGATGCTGCCGACGGCGATGTCGTCGTTGGCGAAGGCCGAGGTTGGCAGCAACAGGCCTGAACCCGTGGCGGCGGCGGCATAGCCGGAAGTCTTGATGAATTGGCGACGATCCATGAATCAGCTCCTTCGATTGTGATGGGTGGTTTTTCTCTTCGTGCGGGCGTTCAAAAACTCTTCCAGTCGCCCGACTGTTCAAACGCGAGGGCGGCGCGATAGATCGTGCCCTCGTCGTAGTCCTTGGCAATCAGCATCAGACCGACCGGAAGGCCGTCGACCATGCCACAGGGAAGGCTCATGGCCGGGTGGCCGGTGATGTCGGTGACGCAGGTGTTGGGCAGCATCTCGAAGGCACGCTGAATGATTTCCTCTAGTGACGCATCAGGCTTCGGGATCGGCGTGGCGGTGAGGGGCAACGTGGGCATCAGCAACAGGTCGAAATCGCCGAGCGCGGCGTCGTAAGCCTGCTTCAACTGGCGCGACAGGTTTTGCGCCTTGCCGTAGTAATGGCCGGTGTGATTCTGCAGGAAATACTCGCCCAGTACCATCGTGATCTTGAGCGTATCCGAGAGCTCATCGGCACGCTTCTTCCAGCCGTTGTGAAAATCGATCAGCGCGGTGTCGAACAGGCCTTTGTAGTTGAAGCCGTAGCCGTTGTCCTTCATCATCTGCTGCGTCGCGCCTTCGGCGGCGATGGGCAACCAGATGGCAGGCCCGACCGCATGCATCGGCAGCGAGACCTCCACGACGGTGGCGCCCAGCTTGGCCAGACGCTGCGCTGCCTCGCGCACCTTGGCGTCGACCTCGGGCATCGACTGCGGCCAGCCGAATCCTTCCTTCACGACACCGATCTTCATGCCCTTGACGCCGCCCTTCATCAGCTCGGTATAGGCCTTCGCGGCCTGGCCGGCATGCTGGCGCGGATCGAGCCCATCAGGGCCGGCGAGCACTTCGAGCATCAGCGCGTTGTCAGTGACATTGGAGGTCATCGGGCCCGTGTGGTCGATGGTCACTTCGATCGGCATCACGCCGGTATAGGGCACGAGTCCCCAGGTCGGCTTCATGCCGTAGATGCCGCAATAGGAGGCCGGCATGCGAATCGAACCGCCCTGGTCGCCGCCGATCGCCAAATCGACCTCGCCGGCCGCGACGAGGGCTGCGCTACCGGACGACGATCCGCCGGCCGAGTAGCCGTGCCTCAGCGGGTTGTGCACCGGACCGCTTGCGCTGGTGTGGGAGCCGCCGGAAAAGCAGAACATTTCGCAAACCGCCTTGCCGGCGACCGTGGCGCCCGCGTCGAGCAGCCGCGTGATGATGGTCGCGTCGATCGTCGGCACGAAGCCTTCCATCGTCGGCGAGCCGTTCATCATGGGCACGCCGGCCACGCAGACGTTGTCTTTGATGGCCACGGTCTTGCCGGCCAACTTGCCGCCCGGGGCGCCGGTGATCGTGGTCTTGACGTACCACGCGGAATACTTGTTTTCTTCCCCGGTAGGCTTGTACGAGTTGCCGCGTGGGTACTTCACTGCGGGCAGGTAGTCGGGCAATTCATCGACGATGTCGTAGGCATCGAAGTTAGGCTGGAGCAGAACCCGATAGGCCTCTGCCTTGGTGTCATCGAGATGGATGCCGAGACTCAACGCAACGGCCTTGACCTGCTCGGAAGATGGACGCGTGACTGACATGGGGTAACTCCGTCAAAAATGATAAGAATGAACCAGCGGGTCAAAGTGATCGAAGCCCGAGCACATTATTTTATGAGCTGAATAGTTTCCATGTCAATCATTTATTTGCTTTGGAACATACTCGCGCGTGGCGGAGACGACAGACGTGCAATCACCCTGAAGGCATGGCCTTCGGCCACCGCCATGTAGGTCGGCGCAAGGTTGGTACCGTCACCACGGTAAATGGCCTCGCGTGCACTGCAGTAAGCGATTGGCTCGCGACGCTCCTGCCTCCATTGCGACGGTTCGAGCAGGCCGCGCTGAACCAGCGAGGCGAGGAAATGCACGCCTTCATAGGTCGATTGGCCCAACGAATTCAGCGTCGGCGCGCGGTCGCCGAAATGGTTGTAGTAGCGCTCCTTGAATGCGATGCTGGCATCGGTCGCGAGCGCTGCGAAGTAGCTCGACGCCACATAAAGGCGCTCAGTGTTCTGCGCGCCGATCGCCAGCAATTCGTTCTCCTCGATAGCGCACGAGAGGCGCACGGCTGATCGCCCGAACCCTTGTTCACCGAAAGCCCGGTTGAACGCGATGGCGTCTTCGCCAACGAGTGACAGCAGCACTGCATCAACGCCCGCGCTGCAGATGGTCGCCAATTGCGCGGAAAAGTCGATGGTGTGAAGCGGCACGTATTCTTCCGACACCACTTCCGCCCCGCACCGGGCGACGTAGTTGCGCGCCAATCGATTGGAGACATGCGGCCACACATAGTCGTTGCCCAGAAACGCCCAGCGCCGCGGCCGCTCGTGCTCGGCAAGCCATGCAATCGCTGGCTGCAACTGCCTCGCTGGCGTATCGCCAATCGCAAAAACGCCGGGTGTGCATTCGCCGCCTTCATAAAGCGGTGTGTAGACAAAAGGTATTTCACCGCCGATGGCAGTCAGAATCCGCTGCCGCACTCGGCTCGTGTGCATGCCGACCAGCGCGTCGACCTCGCCGGAATGCACCAGATCGCTGAGCACCGATTCGAGCATCGGGGCATCGTCGTCGGCATTGACCGAGATCAACCGACATGGGCGGCCGCCGATGCCCGACAAGCTGTTCAACTCAGAGGCGGCGAGCTTTGCCGACGCCAGCGCGGAAGGCCCCCAAATGCCGGTGACGCCTCCGAGCGGCACGCACAGCGCGATATTGAGTTCGCGGCGCGATGCGCGTTCGCTGGCGCCGGAACCGAGTGCCGCCGGCGAGCGCACCGCGCTGCGATGTCGCTTCTCTCCATACAACTTCAACCCGTTTGATGACGCGATTCCGACAGGGGGAGCCATGGCTTCTCCAGAAGACTGCACCAAGTGGGGGCTGCACATCAGCCACTGATCGGCTGGACGGCACCAACACGCGGAGCCTATGGTGTTATCAGCGTCCAGCAGCAAGAGTAAGCATTTTCTGCGCTAGGGAAGGTCTGCTTTAACCACTTCGGAACGTGCTGATGCGGCCAATTCGAATTGATTCGCGGGTTCAGTCGGCTGTTCGCCGGTTTCCCAGCCACTTTCAGCCCGATTCCGGGCACCCTGGCGGTTGGCAGGCGCACTCATGCCT
>CANJKD010000251.1 GCA_947474415.1 Burkholderiales bacterium
AAGGAATTACAGCCCGAACAAGACTGGCCGGCCATCGACGAGCGGCGCACCCGCCCGCGCGCGAATTTCGGCTGGACCGCCAACTTCGCGATGATGGAAGGGAGGCTGATCGATTCGAGTGGTCGCGAACGCCGCTACCGTGTGGCCCGCAATGCGTTGCGCGGAGACCAGGGCGAGACCGTCTACCTCGCCGTGCTGCAGGACGCGACCGCAGAGCAGGTGGCGCGCGAGCACGCCGACCGCTCGCTGCGCGAACTCGACGACTGGTTCGACCTCAGCCCGGTCGGCATGGTGTTGTTCGACGAGCGCGGCCTGCTGCTTCGAACCAACCCGGCGTTCTATGCCCTGGTCGGCATTGTTCCGGCGACGCTGGCCGACGCGCCGGCCGGGCTGCGCGAGCTGCTCGCGCTAGATGCGCCCGACGGCGCGGCACCGGGTGACGCCAGCGTGGGCCGGTTGCACCGCGAAGGCTGGGTCATCGCGCCGGGGGCCGCGGCGCGGCCCTTGCGGGCTTCGGTGCGTGGCTACCAGACGGCGAGCGGCCAGCGCCGCTACATGGCCGTGGTGCAAGACCGCAGCATCGAGGAGGAACGCGACCTTGCGCAAAGCCAGATCGGGGCGCTGATGGACGCGGCCGGGGTCGGCCTGGCCACGTTCCAGGAATCTTCGGGTTGGGTGCGGCAGCGCCACGCGCCCCGCGGCGCTGCCACGCCTTCGGCGGCCTTGCAGGCCATCGGCCGCGACATCGTGATGCCCGAGTCGATGCCCGAATTCGAGAAGCTGCAAGTGGCATTGCGGCGCACTGAGCGGGCCGAGGTGCGCTACGCGATCCGTCACCCCGAGCTGGGCCAGCGCTGGCTGCTCACGCGGGTCGAGCCGGCCACGCTGGCATCGGGCAAGCGCACCACCTCCGTGGTCACGCTCGACGTGACCGAGCAGCACCAGAGCCAACAGCGCAGCGAACTGTTGCTGCACGAGTTGAGCACGATCCTGGAAAGCACCACCGCCGGCATCGCCTACCTGCGCGGCGACCTGCTGGTGCGCTGCAACCGCCGCTTCGAGGCGATGCTGGGCCTGCGTCGCGGTTCGATGACGGGCGCCGATGTGCGCAAGCTGTTCGGCGGCCAGCCGCAGACCGAGCACGTCGTGGCCGAGGCGCGCGAAGCCCTGGGGGTGGGCCAGGTCTACGAGACCGAGTTCGACGTCGGCGGCGCGGGTCGGCGGCGGGGCCACCGCTGGTACTCGCTGTCGGTGCGGCGGGTCGGCCCGGTCACGGCAGCGTTGGAGGCGATCGCGGTGCTGACCGATGTGACGCGGCTCAAGACCCAGCAGCGCGAACTCGAAAAGGTGGCGCGCGACCGCGAGCTGATGTTCAGCCTCTCGGGTGTCGGCATCGCCTTCCTGCGCGACGGACAGATCCAGCGTGCCAATCAGGCGCTCGCCGACCTCGCCGGCTTCAGCGTGGCCGAGCTGTCGCGCCTGCCGCTGGCCGCACTGTTTGTCGATGCAGACGAGTACGTGCGCCTCTGGGCCGTGGAAGAACGCGAGCTGCGCGCCCGCAGCCACTGGGCCGGCGAGCGGCAGCTGCGCGCGCGCGACGGGCGGCAGCTGTGGGTGCAGGTCAGCAAGCGGCTCGTCACCGAAGGCGATCCGGCGGGCGGCATCATCGCGTCGTATGTGGACATCGACGCGCGCCACCGTGCCGAGCGTGCTGTGGCCACGCAGGCCGACCGGACGCGGGCGATCCTCGACTCGGCGCTGGTCGGCATCGTCACCGTCGGGCCGCGCGGCATCGAGTGGATGAACCGCTCGGCGCGCCGCATGTTCGGTGGCAATCTGATCGACTTCATGAACCAGCCGATCGCCACCGTGGCCACACCCGAACCCGATCACCCGTTCCTGCGCACCGACTTCCTGACCAGCCTCGTCGAAGGCCAGGCCGAGACCTTCGAGTGCCGCGTCAAGGCACGCGACGGGCGCGAGTTCTGGATCGTCGGCAATGTGGTGTCGACGGGCCGCGAGTCCACCGGCCGCCAGCTCACCTACGCTTTGCTCGACATCGAACGCCGCCGCGATGCCGAGGCACGCATGTCGCAAGCCCAGTCGCAACTGCAGCGCATCATCGAGGCGGCGCCGCTGGCGATCACGCTGCGCGATGCGTGCACCCTGAAAGTACTGCAGGTGAACGAGGTGGCGGCGAACAATGCCAACACCGTGTCGGCCGCGTTGATCGGCCTGACCCCGGAACAGATTTTCGTGCCGACGCTGGCAGCGGAGCGGCGCCGCGACATGGAGGCGGCGCTCGCGTCCACCGAAGTGACGAAGCGCGAATACCGCACCGAAGTCGATGGCGAGCAGCGGCTCTGGGACGCGCGCTACATGCCGCTCTCGGCGCGGCCCGGTGCGCCGCCCGATCAGCTTCTGCTCGTCGCCACCGACGTGACCGAACAGCGCGCCGCCCAGGAAGCGCGCTTCGACGCCGCGATTGCGCAGCGCGACATGCTGGTCAAGGAAGTGCACCACCGCATCAAGAACAACCTGCAGGGCGTGGCCGGCCTGCTGCAGCAGATCGGGCAACGCAAGCCCGAGGTGGCCGGTGCCATGGCCGAGGTGGTGAGCCAGGTGCAGGCGATCGCGCAGGTCTACGGCCTGCAGGTGGGCGAGAGCGGGCCCCTCCAGCTGATGAGCGTCACGCAGGCGATCACGGCCTCGGTGCAGCGCACGTTCGGGCGGGTGATCCGGTTCGAAGTGCTCGGTTCGCTGGCGCCGGAGTGGCTGCTGCCCGAGGCTGAATCGATCCCGATCGCACTGACCCTGAACGAGCTGCTCACGAACGCCGTGAAGCACAGCACTTCGCTTGCCGGTGCGGTTGCCGTCGGTATGGCCGATGCTTCTGCTGCCGATGTGCTCTGCACGCTCGATTGCAGCGCCACCGGCGTACAGGTGCGGGTGTCGAACTGCGGCACGCTACCGACCGGGTTCAACCTGGCACGCATCCCGAGTGGCGTTTCCGGCCTGGGCTTGGTGCGGGCGCTGCTGCCGAGGCGCAGCGCCAGCCTCGCGTTGGCCCAGCAGGGTGACCGGGTGGTGGCCACCGTGGCCTTGCAGCCACCGGGCGCGGTACGCGGCACCCCGGCCGGGTTGGTGGTCGCCAGCTGAATCTTCACGGACAATCGGCGCGAGACCCGACGCGCATGGCGTGGCGGCGGGCGCGGGGAACCATCGATGATGCAGAACGAGCTCGGCAAAAGCGTGCGCAGGCGAACGGGCAAGATCCTGGTCGTCGATGACGACCGGCTGGTGCTGGCGACGCTCGCTCACGGCCTGGCGCAGGCCGGTCACGAGGTGATCGACGCCGACAACGGCGACGACGCGATCCTGTTGGCTCGTGAACACAAGCCCGACCTGGCCCTGCTCGACATTCGCATGCAGGGCAAGAGTGGCTTCGATGTGGCCGCCTACCTGCGCGAGCATTGCCACGTGCCGTTCATGTTCCTGTCGGCGTTTTCCGACGAACAGACCGTGGCCCAGGTGAAAGCGCTTGGCGCCGTGGCCTACCTCGTCAAGCCGCTCGACATCGGCCAGATCCTGCCCGTCGTGGCCACCGCACTGGCGGGCATCGAGGCGCGACAGCCCGTCGCTGCTGTCGAGGCAGCCGCTGCACCGCCGGCTGCGAGCATGGCTTGCGTGCCGGGTGCGGTGCTCGCGCCTGAAACGCTGATGGCGGTGGGGGTGCTGATGCACCGCTTTTCGCTGCCGCGTGCTGCCGCGCTGGGGCACTTGCAGCGGCAGGCTGCCACCGACCATCGTTCACTTGACGAACAGGCGGTGCGAGTGCTCGAAGCGGTCGAAGTGTTGGCTGCGCCGGGCAGTGCTTGATCTGACCTGCGGCACGCCTTCGGCGTGTTCCCCCCGGGGTGAGGCCTCCGCAGACGGGCCGTGCCGGGCCTGAGCCCATCAAGTCACGGCCGGGGAGTGTCCTGGGGCAGTGAAAAGTGGAAGCGGGCGCCGCTGTTCACTTCGGCCTCGCCCCAGACTTCGCCGCCATGGCGGCGCACGATGCGCCGCACCGAAGCCAGGCCGATGCCCGTGCCCGGGAACTCGTTCGCGCTGTGCAGGCGCTGAAACACACCGAACAGGCGGTCGGCGAAGCGCATGTCGAATCCGGCGCCGTTGTCGCTCACGCTGAACACGTCGGCCGGGCCCGGGCTGCGCTCGAAACCGATCTGCGGTTGGGCGGCCTTGGCGCTGTATTTCCACGCGTTGCCGAGCAGGTTTTCGATCACGACGCGCAGCAAGGTCGGGTCGCCTTGGACCAGCATGCCGGGTTCGATGGTGATCTTCACGTCGCGGTCCGGCCATTGGCGGCGCAGATCGTCGGCCACGTAGGTGGCGAGTTGCGACAAGTTCACCGGCTGGCGCGCGAGCGGTTGCGATGACAGCTTCGACAGCGCGAGCAGCGCGTCGATCATGTTGTTCATCCGGGCTGCGGCACCGAGCACGCGGTCGAGGTGGTCGTTACCAACCCGGTCGAGCAGGCGGCCGTAGTCTTCCTTGACGATCTTGGTGAAGCCTTCGACGACGCGGATCGGTGCGCGCAGGTCATGCGAGACGGTGAAGCTGAACGATTCATGGTCGGAGTCGAGTGGGCCGGCAGCCGCCCCATCCAGCGTTGACGGTTTGGTGGCGACGGTCGGGGGCGAGGGGGTGTTGGCAGGATCGATGTGGGGATCGATGGCGGCAAACGCCGGCAGCGTTGCGGGCACCAACATCTCTCTCAAGATGCCCTGGTAGCCCGCGAAGGCCCCGTGTGCGTCGGTATGGGCCCGACCGTGCAGCTGAAACCGGCGTACCGTGGACGTAGCGGGTTCCCGGCGCACCTCGACACCGTCGATTGCGGCGTGGCTCGCCAGCTGCGCTCGCAGGGCCGCTTCGTCGGTGGCCTTG
>CANJKD010000252.1 GCA_947474415.1 Burkholderiales bacterium
CGCGCACCATCGTGCAGGCCGATGCGATGAAGGCTGCCGGCGTGAAGCTCGACCTCGTGCTCGAAATCGACGTGCCCGATGAGGCCATCATCGAGCGCATGAGCGGGCGCCGCGTGCACTTGGCGTCGGGCCGCAGCTACCACGTCCAGTTCAACCCGCCGAAGGTCGAGGGCAAGGACGACGTGACCGGTGAAGACCTGATCCAGCGCATCGACGACGCCGAAGAGACTGTCAAGAACCGCCTGTCGGTCTACCAGAACCAGACCCGCCCGCTGGTCGAGTACTACTCGCAATGGGCTGCCAACGGTGACGCCGGTGCGCCGCGCTGCCGCAAGATCAGCGGCACCGGCAGCGTCGCAGACATCGCCGCACGCGCGCTGGCCGCCCTGGCCTGAGCTTCAACAGCAACCGTACACGGAATCACTCCGTGGACCTCGCAGGCAAGGTCTTCATCGTCACGGGCGGGGCTTCGGGCCTCGGCGAAGGCACGGCGCGCATGCTGGCAGCGAACGGCGCCACGGTGGTCATCGCCGACCTTCAGGTCGAAAAGGGCGAAGCCCTCGCCACTGAACTGGGCGGCGCCTTCGTCAAGTGCGACGTGAGCCAGGAAGCCGACGCACAGGCGGCAGTAGACCGCGCTGTCGGCTTGGGCAAGCTGTTCGGCCTGGTGAATTGCGCCGGCATTGCACCCGCAGCAAAAACGGTCGGCAAGGAAGGTGCGCATGCCTTGCACTTGTTTTCCAAGGTGATAACGGTCAACCTGATCGGCAGCTTCAACATGATCCGGCTGGCCGCCCAGGCCATGAGCAAGAACGAGCCGGAACCTACCGGCGAGCGCGGCGTGCTGATCTCGACCGCGAGTGTGGCCGCGTTCGACGGGCAGATGGGCCAGGCGGCCTATTCGGCCTCGAAGGGCGGCGTGGTCGGCATGACCTTGCCGATCGCGCGTGACCTCGCCCGCAACGGCATCCGCAACATGACGATCGCGCCGGGCATCTTCGGCACACCGATGCTGTTCTCGATGCCGAAAGAAGTGCAAGATGCGTTGGCCGCCAACGTGCCCTTCCCGAGCCGCCTGGGAACGCCGCAAGACTATGCGAAGCTCGTGCACCAGATCATCACGAACGAGATGCTCAACGGCGAAGTGATTCGCCTTGATGGCGCGATTCGGCTGGCGCCCAAGTAGGGTCGACGAAGCCACTCGGCGGGTTGACCGCCGGTCGCTGCAGCAAGACAGCGGCCCCCGGGTACGGGGCCTGGCACCGAGAGTCAGGGCTTGCTCAAACCTTGCTTCGCTTTGCGTACAGAAGCCAGAGGCGCGCCATGTCGGCGGTTCCGTCGGCCCCCGCGACTGTCTTGAAAGTGACCTGCGCCTTGGCGCCCTCACCGGCCATCAACTGGGCGATGCCGATGTGCAGTTTGGCGTCGTCAGCGTGCTTGAGGCCGCCCTTCGCAACGCCTTGCTGCATCAGTTGCATACCACGTGCCCTGTCGCCGGCGAACACCAGGTTCATGCCGAACGTCAGCAGGTCGTTGCCGTCTTTTGCCGCAGCCGCCTGGCGCTCGTCTTCCGCTTGCATGGCCTTGGCCTCGCCGAGCCGCTTGGTCACCAGATCGCGCAACCGCTTGTGGCGCTCGGCTTGCGCACCGGCACCCAGCGCGCCCGAAGCAAAGCCCTTGTCGACCACCTGCTTCGCCTCGGATGGCGAACCAGCCTGCAAGGCAAGCTGCGCCATCTCTGAAAAGTCGTTACCCGCCGTCATGCTTCCGGTGGCGAGCGACAAGCGATAGGTGTCGAGCGCCAACCGGTCCGAGAAGTTCGGCTTGCGCTGCATGCGGCTCAGCAATGCAACCCAGTACTCCTTCTTCGGGTAGTAGCTGACCAGCCGTTCGAGCGCAAAAGTTTCACCGGCAATGTCTTTTTGCCTGACCGCCGCGTTCATCAGCAAATTGATGCGGTCTTCTCCGGGTGTGGCGCCGCTTCGTTCAGCCGCCTGGATCTCGGCCGTCAGCTCTTTAGCCGCCCCGGCAAAGTCGCCCGACAGGTATTGGGTCTGGATCATCAGCGTTCGCGTGGCGCCGCTGGAGCCGCCTTCCTTGAAGTAGCGCTGGTACCACTGCAAGGCTTTGGCGTACTCGCGCGCTCGGTAATAGCTGCCAGCGATCGATTCGACCATGCGGAGCTTTGCGTCGGCAGGCACTTTCCCCGAGGCGTTGATGGCCTCGAAGGAACGCGCTGCGGTCTCGAGGTCACCTGCGCCAGATGCCGCTGCGATGCGCATGCGCTCGACCAGCAAACTCTCGTTGGCATTCTTGCCGCCGACGCCATCGGCATCGCGCACCTTTGCCAGCGCTTCCTTGTACTTGCCGGCCTTGATCAGGTCTTGCGCGGCCTGCAAAGGTTTGCCCACTTCGGGCCGAATGCCTTCCTGTGCCTGCGAAAAACCCATCGTCGCTGCCAAGGCAAGGGCCGCCAGCAGCGGCTTCAAACGTGCAGTCATCGGGTTCACTTCACGAACTGTTCATTGCCGACCATGCCGAGCTTGGTCACGCCCAGGCGCTGGCTTTCGGCGAGCACCTCGGCCACGTACTTGTATTCGACCAGCTTGTTCGGCCGCACATGCACTTCGGGCTGGTCGGGCAAGGCTGCAGCTTCACGCAACTTGGCCTGCAGCAGGCTGCGGTCAGCCAGGGTTTCACCATTCCACAGAATGGTGCCGTCGAAGTCGATGTCGATCGTGACCACCACCGGCTCCTTGGTCTGAGGTGGGGGGGTGCCCGCCGGCATGTTCAGGTTCACGCTGTGCAACTGCACCGGAATCGTGATGATCAGCATGATCAGCAGCACCAGCATCACGTCGATCAGCGGCGTGGTGTTCATGTCGACCATCACGTCGGGTTCACTCGAACCACCCGAGCCTATGTTCATTCCCATACTGTTTCCTTTTCAGCCTTCGCGGGCTGGCGAATCAACCTTCGCAGTCTTGCGAATCAACCTTTCGGCGGGGGCTCGGTGACGAAACTGATCTTCAGGATCGAAGCCCGCTGGCAGGCAAACACGACGCGGCCGATCGACTCGTAGCGCGTCTTCTCGTCGCCGCGAATGTGCACCTCGGGCTGCGGCGTCATCACCGCGATCTTCTTCAGCCGCAGGAACAGCGCATCGCTGTCGGCCACCCGTTGCGCGTTCCAGAACACGTCGCCGTCCTTGTTCACCGAGATCTCGATGTTCTCGGGTTTGGTCTGGCGCGCGATGTTGGTTTCCTTCGGCAAGCTCATCGGAATCGTCTGCGTGACCACCGGGATGGTGATCAGGAAGATGATGAGCAGCACCAGCATCACGTCCACCAGCGGCGTCGTGTTGATGGTCGAGGTGACTTCGTCTTCATCACCCCCCGAGCCTATGTTCATGCCCATGCTGTGGTCTCCTGGGTGACCGATCTCAACGGCCGGTGGTGCTCACGGAGGAGATCTTGGCGCCCATCAGCACGCCGTGCAAGTCGGCCGCGAAGCCGCGCACGGATTCCATTGCCGACTTGTTGCGGCGCACCAGGAAGTTGTAGCCGAACACCGCAGGCACGGCCACGGCCAGGCCGATGGCGGTCATGATGAGGGCCTCGCCCACCGGGCCGGCCACTTTGTCGATCGACGCCTGGCCGGCGATGCCGATGGCGGTGAGCGCGTGATAGATGCCCCACACCGTGCCGAACAGCCCGACGAACGGTGAGCTGGACGCCACCGTGGCCAGGAAGGCCAGGCCGTCTTGCAGGCGGCTTTGCACGTCTTCGACGCTGCGCTGCACACCCATCGTGACCCAGGTGTTGCGGTCGATGTTGTCGGTGAGCGCGCCTTCGTGGTGGGCGCCCGCTTCGATGCCGCTTTCCGCGATGAAGCGGAATGCGCTGCCCACTTTCAGGGTCTTGACCGCTTCGTTCAGCGTCAGCGCCTTGAAGAAGCCCTTGCGAGCGTGCTTCGCTTCGCTGCTGAGCTTCATGCTTTCATACAGCTTGGTGATCATGATGTACCAGCTGCCCATGCTCATCAGGGCCAGCAGGACGAGCACGAACTTGGAGACGAAGTCACCCTGGGCCCACAGCGCCGACAGACCATAAGGGTTGTCGACCGTTTCCCTGGTGGTGGTGGCGTCGGCCATCGGGGCGGGTGTGGCCGCCGGCGCGGTGGCGGGTGCTTCGGCAGCGGCTGAGGCCGCTTGCGCATGTGCGGACTCGGGCATACCGACGACGCTGGTGGCGATCAGGCACGCGGCCAGAATGGATTGCAGGCGGGTGAACATCTTAGGGGACTCCTGGCGGTGTGAGCTGTCTGTGGAACTTGTGGTTTGGAAACGGGAGCGCAGCGCGGTCAGGGGGCCGTCGCTGGCCTGGCCAGCTATTCGCCGACCTTGAAATCGAAGATTTGATCGGCCTTGATCTCCTGGTCGCCGCTGGTCTGGCAGCCGTACTGCAACATGGCGGTGCGGACAGCGCTGTCAAAGAAGCCCCGCGGGCTGGACGAGAGGATCTCGACCGCGATGACCTTGCCGCCCTTGATGGTGGCGCGCGCAGTGACGCTGCCGCTCACGCCCTCTTGCAAGGCTTTGCGCGGCATGGTTGGCTGAACCATGCTCTGGCAAGCCACACCGATGGCAACCACAGCCGGGCGGGGCGGCGGCGGCGCTGGCGCGGCGGGCGCTGGCGCTGGCGCCGTGGCCACAGGTGCCTGCGGCGCAATCACCACCGGTCCCGGCGGCGGCGGCGTGGCCGTGGTGGTGATAGTGGGTTGCGGCGGCGGCGTGGCAATCTGCACCTCCGGCGGCGGAATGAAGGGCGGCGGTGGCGCGTCCATCTTCGGCGGCGGCGGCACCACGATTTCGGGCGGTGGCGGCGGCTTCTTGAGCTCTTCGATCACCTTGGTCTCGATGGGCGCGCG
>CANJKD010000253.1 GCA_947474415.1 Burkholderiales bacterium
CGTTCATGCCGGCATCGCCGCAGAGCCGGCGGTCCTCTTCGAAGACATTGGCCGTCAGCGCCAGGATCGGTGTCGACTGCCAGCCCGGCAGCGCACGGATCGCGCGGGCCGCATCCACGCCACCCATCACCGGCATCTGCATGTCCATCAACACCAGGTCGTAGCGGCCGCTGCCCGCTTTCTGCAGTGCCTCGAGCCCGTCGACGGCGGTCTCCAGCACCAGCCCGGCATGTTCCAGAATGGCCACGGCCACTTCCCGGTTCACCTCGTTGTCCTCGACCAGCAAGATCCGTGCGCCGGCATGACGCTGCCGTAACTGGGCTTCAAGCACCCACAGATCGGCCGGCGCGGGGTTGATCGACAGCACGCTGGGCGTGTCCACCACGCCGGCTTGCACCACCACGCTGAACCAGAAGGTGCTGCCGACACCGGGTTGGCTGTCGACCCCGGCGTCGCCACCCATCAACCGGGCCAGGCGTCGGGTGATGGCCAGGCCCAGGCCGGTGCCGCCATGCCGGCGCGTGGTCGACGAGTCGGCTTGCTCGAACGACTGGAACAAGCGGGGCAGCACGTCCGGGGCAATGCCGGCACCGCTGTCCTGGACCGAAAAACGCAGCCGCAACTGGTTGACGTCCTGCTGCAACAGACCAACACGCAGATGGATCTGGCCCCGCTCGCTGAACTTGACGGCGTTGCCAGCGTAGTTGAGCAAGGCCTGGCGCAGGCGCGTGGGGTCGCCAAGCAGCCACCTCGGCGCGCCCTGGACATCGATCTCGATCTGCAGCCCCTTGGCCCGCGCCGACTCGGCCACGATGGCGCGCACGCCCTCCAGCACGTCGAACAGGTCAAAATTGATGGCCTCCAGTTGCGCCTGGCCCGACTCGATCTTGGACAGGTCGAGGATGTCGTTGATGACACCCATCAGGTGGCGGCCGGCCCGCTCGATCTTGTCCAGGCGGGTTGCCTGTTGCGGTGTGGCGCCGGCGCGTTGCAGCAGATGGGCCAGGCCGAGGATGGCGTTCATCGGCGTGCGGATTTCATGGCTCATGTTGGCCAGGAAGCTGCTCTTGGCCTGGTTGGCCGCTTCGGCCCGCAGCATGGCGTCCGACAGCCGCGCCGTGCGTTCGGCCACCAGTTCTTCCAAATGGTGACGGTGCTGGTCCAGCTCCTCGTTCAGGCGCTTTTTGTCGGTCACATCCTCTTGCAACGACACATAGTGGCTGATCGTGCCGTCGGGCTGGCGCAAGGGCGTCATCACAACGTATTCGACATACTCGCCGCCATCCTTGCGGCGGTTGATAAATTCACCCTTCCAGGGCTCGCCGGTGGACAGCGCCTGGTGCACGGCGGCCACCTGCTCGGGCGGTGTCTTGTCCGATTTGAGAAAGTGGGTGTTGCGGCCGATGACTTCCTCGCGGCTGTAGCCGGTGGTGCGCACAAAGGCCTCGTTGACGTACTCGATGCGTGATTCGGTGTCGCTGATGACCACGCTGTCGGGGTTCTGCTCCACGGCCAGCGACAGCTTGCGCAGCTCGCCCTCGACCAGTCCGCGCGCCGCCAGTTCGCGCTGCAATTGGTCATTGGCCTGCAGCAGGCGCTTGCGGTCGATCGCATGGTCGATGCGGTAGGGCAAGATGTCGAGATATCCCGCCTGCTTGCGGATGTAGGCCTGCGCGCCGAGGCGGATGGCGGCCAGCGCCACGGCATCGTCGCTCAGGCCCGACAGCACCAGGAAGGGCGGCACGGGCAGCCCGCGCCGCTGCGCATCGCGCACGAAGTCCAGGCCGTCGAGATCGGGCATGCGCAGGTCGATCAACAGCAGATCGTAGACCGGCGCCTGGCTCAGCCGCAGCAGCGCTTGCTGGCAAGTCTGCACAACGTCCACCACCAGATGCGGCGCGGTCTCTGCCAGCCGGCATTGCGTCAGCTCGATGTCCATGGCCTGGTGCTCTACATACAGGATGCGCCGGGCGGGGTCGGCGTCGCCGCCCGCGGCGCGCAGGCGATGTTGTAAGCGCAGCACCTTGCGCAAGCGGTCGGGCAGATCGTCCAGGTAGCAGGCCCGCTTGGGCAGGTAGTCGGCCGCCCCCAGTTGCAGGGCTTGGCGCACCAGTTTTTCATTGCCGACGCCGGTCACCATCACCACCGGCAAACGGGCATCGGCCTGCAGCAAGGCTTTCAGAACGTCCAGACCGTCCATGTCGGGCAGGTGCTGATCCAGCAGCAAGAGGTCGAAATTGGCTTCGCGCAGCCGCGCCAGGCACTGCTGCCCGTTGCCCACGATCTCGAGCTCCACTTCGGGCGCGTGGTCGGCCAGGTGCGCGCGTGTGAGGTCGGCATCGATGGGGTTGTCTTCGGCATAGAGCAGGCGCATGGAGGGCCTCATGGCGAGAAGGAAGAAGAAATGGGTGCCAAGGGCATCCGATTGACCCCGAGCCAGAAGTTCTTGATGTGCCCGACGGTGACGGCAAAGGCGTCGTAGCTCAGCGGCTTGACCACATAGCCGTTGGCGCCCAGGGCATAGGCGCCGTTGACGTCGGCCGCCTCACAGGCGTTGCTCAGCATCAACACCGGGATCAGCCGCCACACCGGGTGCCGGCGAGCCTGGCGCAACACCTCCATGCCGTGCAGCAGCGGCAAGTTCAGGTCGAGCAGCACCAGCAGCGGCAGCTCGGGGTCGGCCGGGCTGCCACGACGCCCAACATAGGCCAGCGCCTCGACGCCGTCGCGGCAGACGCGCAAGGGGTTGGCGACCTGGTTGTCGATCAGAGCTTGAACCACGAAGTCGATGTCGATCAGGCTGTCTTCGACCAGCAGGATGGGGCGCACGCTGACCGCTGGCACCGGGTCCTTCAGCAGGTTTTTCATGGTGTTGCGGCGACGGCCGGCAGCTTGGGCAGCGTGATGGAGAACACCGCACCCTGGCCGGGTGCGCCAGTGGCCCGGATGCTGCCGCCCAGGGTGTCGACCACCTTCTTGACAATCGCCAGGCCCGCGCCTGTGCCCTCGAAAGCCTCGGCGCGCACCAGGCGGTTGAACAGCAGGAACATGCGGTCGTGGTGCTGCGGGTCGAAGCCGATGCCGTTGTCGCTGACGACGATCTGCCACTGCGAGGCTTGCTCCTCGGCCCGGATCGTCACGCGCGCTGGTGTGGCATGGCGGCTGAACTTCAATGCGTTGTCGATCAGGTTGGCCATGACCTGCTTCAGCCCGGTCTCCCAGCTGTGCAGCGTGGCTCGGGGCAGTCGCACCGTCACCTGCACACCGCGCTCGGCGATGTCCAGGCTGCGGTCCTGCAGGATCGTCACCACCAGGGCGCGCAGGTCGACGTCCCCGTACACCACGGGCTCGGTGTCGAGCCGCGCGAAGCTCAGCAAGTCTTCGATCAGCCGGTCGAGGTTGCGCGCCGCGCCCAGAATTTGGCCCACGCAGAACCCGGCGCGTTCGCTCAAGGCCGCGGCGTGCTTGCGCACCAGCTCCTCGGCGTAGCCGGCGATGCCGCGCAACGGTGCCTTCAGGTCGTGCGAGACGGTGTAGGCAAAGGCCTTGAGGTCGGCGTTGCGCAGCCGCAGCACCTGCTCGGCCAGCTGCAGTTGCTGCGACTTGTCCTCGAGGTCGGTGTAGAGCGCGACGATGCCGGTGTTGGTGTCGATCAGCTCCTGGTTGACGCGCATCAGCTCGCTGTCGCGCTGCTGCACCAGTTCGAGCGCGGCCAGCAGGGCCTGGTTCTGGCTGCGCATGTCGTCCAGCGGCGAATCGACATGCTGGCTGGCCAAGGACAGTGCGATGTCCTGGGCCCGCTCGGGCGTGACCGGCCCGGCGTCGGCCGGCAGCCACTTGACCAGCGTGACGCAGGTGCCCGCGCCAGGCCGGCTGTCGATCTGCAGGGTGTCGAGCAGGCGCTGGCTGCCGACGAGGCCCGTCACCTGGCCCGCGGCATGGCCGGCGAGCACCGCGTCGGGCTCGGCGATGCCCGGCCCCTGGTCGCGCACGACGACGGTCAGCGCGGGGCGCGGCGGCGCCAGGTCGACGCCGAACTCGGCCTCGCCGCCGCGCCCATGCAGCAAGGCGTTGCGTGCCACCTCCGACACCGCGGTGCTGATGCGGGTCTGGTCCTGGCGGTCGAAGCCCAGCAGTTCGGCCGCCAGCCGGGCGCGTTGCCGGCAACGCACGACGTCCAGGTCGTAGCGGATCTCGACGCGCGACAGCGGCTTCACGGTGCTGCCTCCGCGCCGTGCACGGCGTTCGAGGCCGCGACCCGCGCCACCACCACGGTGCAGTCGTCACGCGGGCGCTGGTGGTCGCGGTACAGCACGCCGGCGATCAGCGCCGGGTCGCGGTCGACCAGGCCGGGATACGACGCAAGCGACCAATGCGTGGCCAGTCCGTCGGAATGCAGCACCATCAGCCCCCCCGCCGGCCAGGGGTAGCTGTGGACCTGGATCTTGCGCGCCTCGACACCGGCTGTGCCGTTGTGCGAGAGCATGTGGAGGTTGCGGCCCGCGCCCAGCAACAGGCCGTTGAGGTTGCCGACGCCGACAAAGTGCACCAGGCCGGTAGCCGCCACCCAGTCGGCCAGCGCCACTGCGGCGCCGCGGGTGCCGCGCAAGCCGGCATGGATCAGCTGCAGCAGTTGCTCCAGCGGGCGCTGGGCGTTCTGCTCAAACAGCGCCGACGCTGCCGCGGCGTTCGGGCCATGGCCCAGGCCGTCGACCAGCAGGAGTCGGGTGGACAGCGCGCCATGCCGCACCGCCCAGGCGTCGCCGTTGGCCGCCTCGCCCGTCACCGGCAGGCACACCGCGCCCAGCGCCAGCGCGGGCGGCGCGGCGGGCGGCGTGTCGCGCCAGAGCCGGCTCAGCACGGCCGTGCCCTGGCCCGGCGGGGCGAACAGGTCGAAGGTCGACGACAGCCTGCGCACGGCGCCC
>CANJKD010000254.1 GCA_947474415.1 Burkholderiales bacterium
ACCGCTGCCAGACCACGGCCCGGGCATGCGCGCTGGTCTACAACTGGTGGAGTTGGTATTGCCGGGCGGCCAACCCGAGGGCGCGCATGGAGGCCACTACCAGCCGACCGCTGCTGCTGGCGGCCGTGGGAAGGGCAACCCACAGCGGTGGGCAAGCGACGCTGTACCTGACGCCGCTGCACGGCAAGGCGAACCTGCTCAAACCGCTGATCGACAACATCCACGCGGCATTGCAGTGTCAAAGACTTTCTTGCGCGCCCTGACGCGCGAGCTTCGCTTCAACCATATTTCTGGTGATTATCAGATCACGATAAATATATGTTATCGTTACTTGATACAATCTCAACGCATTTTTACCCAGCCCGATGAACACCTCGCCGCCCAAGCGCCCGCGCCGCGCGAACCTGGTTGCGGCAGCGCCGCCGGCCACGAACATCGCACCGCTGGACCCGCACACACTCGGGCAGATCGCCGAAGACGCCATGCGGGCGTTGCTGGTCGAGGGGGAATCCGAGAACACGATCCGCAGTTACCAGACCGCGCTGCGGTACTGGGCGGCCTGGTTCGGCCTGCGCTACGGCCAAGCCATCTCGGTGCCCGTGCCGGTGCCGGCGGTGATCCAGTTCATCGTCGACCATGCCCAGCGCAAGGCCGCCGACGGCCTCGAATCGGAACTGCCGCAAGGCATCGACCTGGCGCTCGTCGCCGGGGGCTACAAAGCAGCCCTGGGCCCGCCCGCGCTGGCGACACTGGCTCACCGCGTGAGCGTGCTGTCGAAGGTTCACCAGTTGAAGGCATTGCCCAACCCGTGCCGAGACCCGAAGGTACGCGAACTGCTGGCCAAAACCCGGCGGGCCTATGCCAAGCGCGGCGTCGTTCAGGACAAGAAGGCGGCCTTGACGCGGGAGCCGCTCGAAGCCTTGCTCGACACCTGCGACGACTCGCTGCGCGGCGCGCGCGACCGCGCCCTCCTGCTCTTCGCCTGGGCCAGCGGCGGACGGCGGCGCTCGGAAGTGAGCGCGGCCAGCACCGACAACCTCCGCAAGCTGGCCCCGCGAACTTATGTGTTCACGTTGCGGCACTCGAAGACGAACCAGTCGGGCGCCGACCTGCAAGACAACGACAAACCCATCGTCGGCCGCGCCGCCGACGCGCTGGAAGACTGGCTGCAACGCAGCGGCATCCAGTCCGGCCCGATCTTCAGACGCATCCGCCGTGGCGATCAGGTCGCCGAGCCGCTTGCGCCTGCCGCAGTGCGGGACATCGTCAAGCGGCACGCCGCGCTGGCCGGTCTTGACGAGGACTTTTCGGCGCATTCATTGCGTTCGGGCTTCGTCACCGAAGCCGCCCGCCAGAACATTCCCATCGGCGAAACCATGGCACTGACCGGCCACACCTCGGTGACCACGGTGGTGGGCTACTTCCGGTCGGCCTCGGCCATCGGCAGCAAGGCGGCACGGCTGCTGGGCGAGGACAGCTGATGGCCGGCTGGTCGCCGCGATCACTGTGTTCCCGGCGCTGGCGCGCGCGGCGACACGGCCAAACACCGGCGGCGCCGGGCGCCGGCACACGCCCGATGAACTGCGGTGGCTACTTCGCCCTTCGATGCAGCGCGTCAGAAGCCGTCATGGCCCTTCCCGCGCGGAGTGCCCGAATCGATCACGATGTTGGTGCTGGAGCGGTCGAGCGGACCGCTCGGAACCGCCACCGTCCGCACGCCGCCGCTGTACGTTCGGCAAAGTCGTTGATATTTCCGCTCCCGGTAGCGGGTTCGCAGCCCCAACGAACGCCCCTGCCCTGGGACCCGGCGCAACCCTGCCGCGGCCTCGGGTTCCGCGCGGTGGCGGCCGGCAAGGCCGCGCCGGTCATCACCGAATTGCCGGTGCAGAAGGCCTGACGCGATGGCCGTCGACAGCGAGGCAATTGACCTGCGGCGGCGTGCCGTCAGCGGGGCGGCGGGCGCGCTGGCCGTCAGTTCGTTGGACGGCATGGCAGCTTGCGCCAGCACCGGATCAACCGGCTGAGTGCCGACATCGTTCCCGGCCCGATCGCGATGCCGTGCCTCAGGCCCGACCAGTCCGGCCGCTTCTTCTTCCTGTGCGATGTGTTCTGCGGCAGCGGGCCTGAAGACATGAGCGGGGTGTTGATCGTCGAGTGAGCGCTGCGCTGCGGCGTGCAGCGTTTTGGGGTATGTTCGCGTCCGCCACTTGGGCGGCGTGCATTGACGACCGCACTCCACGGAACCCCCCGCATGAGCCACCTCTTCCAGCCCCTGAACATCGGTGGCCTTGAACTTCACAACCGCATCGTCATCGCGCCGATGTGCCAATACTCCGCGCACGAAGGCACGCCCGGCGACTGGCACCTGATCCATCTCGGCCAGCTCGCGCTGTCGGGGGCCGGGTTGATGATCGTGGAGGCCACGGCGGTGTCGGCCGAGGGGCGCATCACGCCCACCGACATGGGCCTTTACTCCGACGCCAACGAGCAGGGGCTCGCCAGGGTGTTGGCTGCGGTGCGTGCGCACTCAGCCGTCAAGGTCGGCATTCAACTGGCCCACGCCGGGCGCAAGGCGTCGAGCCGCGCGCCCTGGGATGGCGGTGCGCAGATCAAGGCCGGTCAGGCCGGCGCGTGGCCCGCAGTCGCGCCCTCGGCCACGCCGCATTTGCCGTCGGAAGAGCCGCCGCTGGCGCTGGACCCGGCCGGCCTGCAAGGCGTGCGCGAGGCCTTCGCCGACGCGGCACGGCACGGCGCGCCGCACGCCTCGGCCTCGAAGGCATCGAGATCCACGCCGCGCACGGCTACCTGCTGCACGAATTCCTGTCGCCGTTGGCGAACCAGCGCGACGATGCGTATGGCGGCAGCCTGGAGAACCGCATGCGTTTTCCGCTCGAAGTCTTCAACGCCGTGCGTGCGGCCTTCCCTTCCGACAAGCCGGTGTGGGTGCGCAGGTGCCGGCGCCGAAGCAGTACTGGCGTTCGCAGCCCCGCGAGTTCGCCAACCTGTTCGAGGACGCATCGTTCGGCGCACGCTAGCCAAACTTCGCAGGCTCCTCGGCCGCAAGCCGACCTGGTGAGGGCCACTGGTGCGGGCACCAGCCAGGACCAAGTGTTGGGATTCAGCCGTCATCCACCGGATCCACCAGCTTGTGCCGCACGCAGTACAAGGTCAGTCCAGGCAGGTTATTGATACCGAGCCGCTCCATGATGCGTGCCCGGTGCACGTCCACCGTCTTCGGGCTCAGCCCAAGAGTGAAGGCGACTTCCTTGGTGGCTTGACCGCGCGCAATCAGAATCAGGATGCTAAGCTGGCGATCAGTCAGCATTTCTTCGGGCGGGCGCTCGCGCGCTTGCAACAACCGCTGCGTCACCCGTGCGCTGTAGTACGGCTGGCCGGCCATCAACCTGCGCACGGCATGCTCGAGTTCGAGCGGCGAGCTCTCCTTCATGACGTAGCCGGCGGCACCGAGCTGCAGTGCTCGGCGGATCAAGTCGGGCGAGTCGTGCATCGACACCACCATCACGTGTGGCGGCTGCGGCATAGCGCGCAGTTCGGCGAGCGCGGTCAGGCCGTCCATGCCGGGCATGGACAGGTCAGTGACCACCAGGTCGGGCCTGTGGCTCCGAACCTCGGCCAACAGTTCCTCGCCGTTGCGGCCCTGGCCCACGACCTCGACGCCCTCGATCCTCTCCAGCAGCAGTTTCAGGCCGGAGCGAACGAGGTCGTGATCGTCGGCCAGCACGATGCGCACCTTCGTCGCGGTGACCGGAACGACCCTGGTGCGCACGTTCACAACGACAACCTCACGACGCTGCCATGCCCGACGCGGGATCGAAAGCGCAACCGTCCGCCCATCAACTCGGCGCGTTCAAGCATGCCGTGCAGGCCGACGTTCCTCTCGCTCATGCCGCCCGCGAGTGTTGCACTCACGTCGTAGCCACAGCCGTCGTCGCCGATCGCCATCACGAGGCGGTTGTCACCCAGGAAGTGCAGTCGGACGACCAGGTGGCTCGCCGCGGCGTGGCGCAGCACGTTGTTCAAGGCCTCCTGCAGGATGCGCAGCGCCACCGCGTAAGCCGGCACCACCCGCTGCGGCGCCTCACCGCGCACGCGGACGAAGCTCTGCAAGCCCGTGGCGTCGCGCTGGCGGTCGAGAGTTGCCTTCACCGCCGCGACGAAGCCGAGCAGTTCCAGCTGCGCCGGGCGCAGCTGGAACGACATCGACTTGACCTGCTGGATCGCCTGCTGCGCCAGATCGAGTGCGTCTTCGTGGCATCGCTCGGCCTGGGCCGGCGACGCGCTGGACCGCGCCGCGTGCAGCTGCATGACGATGCGCGTCAGCATCTGGCCGAGCCCGTCGTGCAGTTCGCGCGCGATGTGCGCACGCTCGCGCTCTTGCGCATCTACCAGGTGCGCCGACAACACGCGCATCCGCGCATTGGCTTGCGCCAGCGCCTCGGCGCTGCCCTCACGCTCGGCTTCATGTTCTCGCTCTCTCATGGCCTGGGCCTCTCCTCGTGGTCGGCGCATCTGTCGACCGACAAAATTCCCGTCGTCATCTCCGCCGTCGAGGTTCGCAGCAGCGCCGCCATCGTCGACCTCGTTAGCACCGTCATGCAGCAGGTCGATGCCGGCCTACCGTTGTCAGGAACCACGCCACGGAAGCACGTGGTACGGTGACTTAACAGACTTTACGGTCACCTTAGGCGATGTGCACATCTTAATTGACCTTAATAGTCAAAATGATTTGCTCAAACAAGCGTTATTGATCCGGCCCTGTGAAGTCTCAAGCCGCATAACGCACACGGCGGTCTTGAAAGTAGCTGATCACGCGCTCTGGAGTTCGTTCCAGCATGAGCATGTGCTCGTTGGCTGCGTCTCGTAACTTGGCCGTGGTGCGCACCGGAACATGCTTTCC
>CANJKD010000255.1 GCA_947474415.1 Burkholderiales bacterium
GCACGTGCGTCGTCGGACCAGCCTTTACGCTCGCACAGCGTGTAGAGCCGGTAGGCCAGTGAGCGGATAGGTTCCGCGCGGGTCGGCATGCGGGCCAGTAACGCACCTGCAGCGGACTCGCCGTCTTGATTGAGCGCTCGGATAAGGTGGTGCAGGGCCTCCCACACGGGTAGCCTCGTGTCTGATTCTGGCGACCAGTCACGAGGCAGTTCGGCCCAGCGCAGAAGCCGCAGATCGCCCTTGCCTGACTCGACCACCCCCGTGACCTGGAGGCCGGAGACGCTGGTTCCCTTTGCGCGCGCCAGAACGTCAGCTTCACCGAACTTGCCAGTGGTCCAGCTCTGCTGCTCAAACCAATGCAGGCAAAATTGCGTGTCATGGTCAAAATCATCCTCAGCCAGGAAGCGGTTGATTAACTGCAGCGCCGGCTTAACTCGCATCGGTGTGCCGTCGGCTTCTAGCACCCCAGCGTACTTGCTGAAGATCGCCATGCCAGGGCCAATGATGGCCTGCGACAAATCCACCGGCGCTACAGGCGAATTCACGCCACCGCGAGTCATCTCATATAGCGCTTCTGGCAGTACGGCATTGAGTTCGCGGATGAACTCGCGGCGGGAGACGGTAGCAGCGTCAGTGGGACGCTGGCGGCAGACGAGCACGATGCTAGAGGCGAGCGCGTTAGCGCCTGAGCCGATCATGCGGCTGCCCCGCTCCGTGCGCATCGGCCAGGTGCCCGTCAGCGCAAAACCAGCCTTGAGTACGGCTTCAAGAAAAGTTTCCCAGCCTGTGCTCGATGTTCCCTCGTGGTCCTTGGTTTCTGATTGCTTGAACGCGTAGTAGATGGTGACTGGATACGCTGGATGAGCCTGCTGCGCTAAGTTGTGAAGCGCTACGGTCATCCCATCGAGAAAGAATTTTTCCGCGTGCTCTTTGCCGCCGTGGCGGTAGGGTGTAGCCACGAGTTCCTCGGCCTTAGGAACGGCGACTGTGGCGAACAGGTCCGGATAGATGGGCTTCAGCGAACGCCGTAGCCAGACATAGAAGAAATCGGAAAGATCTGCGTAGCCGATGTTGTCGTAATACGGTGGATCAGTGGATATGACCTTGCTGTTACTGATAGTTTGCGACTGTGCATCTGCTTGGAAGGCGTGCGCATGTGGAGAAGGAACTACGCCACCTAGGCTATCCGCGACGATGCCACAGGACTTTATGAATGTTCCGCCGATGTCACCCAGTGGATTCTGCTCTGCGAAGTCCCAAACCATTGGAATAGCTTGGCGCGAAAACAGTCCTTTTGGTCGATCTTCTCTTGAATACCAAATGGTGAGACTGCTGCTGTATTCCGAGGTTTTGCTGATTGCGAACGCCAAGTAGACGCCGACGGCCGCCGCGTACGCGGCGGCGCCCGCGCCGCCCTCGTCCAGTCCGCGGCCGTCGTCGGGTAGTCCGGCGGTTTGACCATCTTCGCTAGCTTTATCTATGGCCTCGAGAACCAAGTCGGACAACGTGGTTAGAGCAACGAGTTGACGGGATGTAAACAAGTCGCTCCAAAGTAACATGCCGTACTCTTGAACTCGAAATCCCAGCGCACGATCAGGCAGCCGAGTCTCGGGTTTCCACCTTGGCTGAGCCTTCAGCGCAATGGCTTCGTGTTCGCTAGGAGGGGCGAGGTATACACGACCTCGCGCACCTTCTACTACGACAGCCATCAAGCGAGTACCCATCCTCCCTGCCTTCGCTTCGTTACGTATGTAGTCGAACGCGATAGGTGTTTCGGACATCAGACATCGAAAACTCGTCCCGCTTCCGCCCGCCTTGGTTCCATTCTTTGCAGAGGCTGGGGCTTTCCCAGATTTCACCGTAAATTGGTAATGATCTCCAACCACTGCGGGTTCAACGTAGATCTCTTTTCCGACTTTGCTTGAGAGAATAAAGGTGGAGGCCAGTGGCACGTCAATGTGACTGAAAGCCGGATTAGGGCTCTTCACCGTTCGTGCCCACAGCCATGCGAGGACCTTAAGCTTTTGGCCCAGCAGCGGCTTGAGGTCAGGCCTTACATTTACTACTTCGGCAGTGATTTCGACTTGTGGGTAAAGAAGGCCAATACGCTTTTCTGCCTCGGTGCGCATCCACGCGCCGTAGCGGCGCACATCTTCGGCCAGTCCTCTCGTTCCACTCCAGTCTTCGTTCAGAAGAGCCTGCCTATCGCCCTCGACACGTGGCCCCACTGGTGCGCGCCCGGCGAAGCGCGGGGGGATGTCAATTAACCCCTTGTTGATCGTGACTGCGACAGGGTTGAGGTCAGAGGCATAGCTCTCCAAACCCAGACGTTGTGCCTCTAGGGCCAGCGCGCCACTTCCTGCGAAGGGATCGTGGTAGGCGGGCAGTTTTTCAGAGTTGAAAAGCTCGTCTGCCCGTGGGTGGGTCTTGTTCAGTTCGCAGACTTCGCGCCACGAGCGGCGGATCTCGGCACGGGCGCGCTCCAGCACCTCTTCGTTATTGGTGTTTTCCCATTTCACGAGATCTTCGATTATCTTGAACAGACGCTCGCGTTCCAGTGTGGCCTTCTCCTTGTTCACCCCATAGCGAAACCCGCTTCCCTGTTGGTAACCCGGGTCGTTGACCATTTGGGCAAATATGACCGCCCGCGCCGCAGCAAGCGGACGCTGTGCCCACCACTTGTGGATGGCGGATGGATTGCCCTTGTAAATGTAGTTCTCGCGTGTGGCAGCGACATTGATGGCATCGAGCGGTAGCGCAACCTCGATGAGTTTCTTCGGCGTCTTGATGGCAGTCATTTTGTTGTCCTTATTGCCAATGTACGGGGCGCTGGAGCACAAAGCCGCCGGGCTTGACTATGCGATCAGGCAGTTGACTGGCGCGCAGCTTGTCTTCGCCGATGTTGAGGTAGCCGTTCGCATGGCGCTTGAGTTCGCTGGATTGCCGCCCCGGCGGAAAGGCGACGATGACGCGCTTTTCGGGAAAGCGCTCCCGCACGCGCCGGATCGGCGTGGTGAGGTCGCTGTCACCCGAGACGATCAAGGCCACGTCGAATTTTTCGTCGAAGGCATCGCCCAGTAGCTGGATCGCGATGTTCACATCGGTCATCTTTTCCTCGTAGTCCGGCCAATTCGCGCCGCAGCTTCGGCATTCCCGTGTCTTTTGAAGATAGTGCCCGAACTGGCACTGAACGCCCCGGAGCGCCAGCGCTTCGATGTAATCGATCTGCCGCTTCTGGTCAGCCGCATTGCGGCCGTTGTCACGAATGCGGGCGGTGAAATAGTGCGTCGCCGCGAGTTCCTGCCCCGGCTTTAGCAGGCTTTGCGCAAGCGCTGCCACGTCCAGCCAGTAATAGCGTTTGAAATGGCCGTGCTTCATCCCGAAGTACAGGTTGAATCCATCCACATAGGCCATGACGCGCGCCATCAGATATCCCACGGCCCATGCGCAAGGCGCTTGACGGCGGTGCCCGACGTGAGGAGAATCTGAACCCTAACCCCGCCAGCGATAGCATCGTTGGCCCGACGCCCCGAAAGGGGCGTCTCTTTTTGTGGTGGCGCAATAGCCGTCACACGGCCCTTCGCAAAAAGCTCAAGCGCTCCAACGCCTCCCCTCCGGAGGCGTTTCTCCTTGTTTGGCCGTACCCTCGTCACATCGATTCCCCCACTGCAACGGCGCGAGCGAGCATCTGCTCAAGATCGAGATTGATGCTGGTGACGGCCCAGTCCGGCTCCTGGTTGAAGGGCTGCCGCACATAGAACGGACCTTCGTGCTGTTCCCCGTCCACCATCACGATGGCCAGGATGAACTTGTCTGTCTGGTTGAGTCCGTAAAGGATTTCGTTGCGTGTCACTGTAATCGTGGTCTGGCCCTTGGCACGGCCCTTGACCTCAATGTGGCGCGAGGGTGGGAGGCGGCCGTCGCGTGCCTTGGGCAGGCTGGTGACGTCCCAGCCGCATTTGTCCGCCGACACATCGGTGACATCGTGCCCCAGCGCGCGCTCGGCGTTCATGACAGCACGCATGGCGATCTGCTCGACGCGGGCCCGCGCGGCAGTGTCTGCGGTCCATCCCGGTTGGCCCCTGCGTTGCAGTAGCAGGCCGGCAGGAATGACCAGCGACCCGCCCAGGATCACAGGCGTGGCGGATATGACGTGGCGCATTGCGAGCAGCTCTTTTTCGCGAGACTCGCGACGCGCGGTGAGGTCATCGATGGTGCGGCGAACGTTCTCCAACGTCAGGCGCACGTCCTTGCCCGCGGCGATGTCGTCCTGCAGTTTGATGTAGCGATCGGACCAGAAGCTGATTTCCCTGACAAGGCGCTCGTGCACCGCAGCGAGCGTCTTGTCGACGCCTTTCTCGCGGCGGGCGCGGACTTCGTCGAAGTGCCCGGGCACGAGGTGCGTGGAGGCGTGGGCCAGCGCCACCTGATCGAGGTCTCTGGCGATCCAGGGAGCGGTAAGCACATCTTCGACAAGCGCCAGATCGGCCGGGGCCAAAGGCTCCAGATCAAGGTGAGGCGCCCAGCCGGCGTTGATGGCATTGCCCTTCGGGTCGATCTCGACGAACTGCATGCGGCGTGAAACCACGTGCGTCGGGTCTGCGCCTTCCTTGACCGAATGGTCGATGATGAACATCACCTTCGCAGTCAGGCCCATGTCGCTCGGGTCCACCAGCACGGCGCCTTGCTTGAGCTTGTTGCGATGGGCCTCCAATACCAGATCGGTGACGGACTGCATCACCGGGTGCGCGGGGTGTAGCAGGCTGGCCATCGGTGCTCCCACGCGGTCAAGCACGCGGACGTACTGCTTCTCGAAGCACACGCGCTCGTAGCGGCGCAGCACGGTGTTGGCATTGCGCCTGTCACGCCCGGTGATCTGGCGGTCGCGCTCGCGGATGATGGCC
>CANJKD010000256.1 GCA_947474415.1 Burkholderiales bacterium
CATGGCAGATCAGGATGTATGACGGCAAATCCAGCTGCGCCAGCCGCTGACCGAACCAATGCCTGCTCACCTCTGTGGCGAGCGCAGCCTGAGACATCAAGGGCTCAGCTAGGCTCCACGGCTGAAGGGCGCGTAGCTCAGTGGTAGAGCACTCGCTTCACACGCGAGGGGTCGCTGGTTCGAACCCAGCCGCGCCCATCTTCAGGCTGCCCGCGACGCATCGCGACACGGAGCGACAGGTCCCGCCAATCGCCTTTGTTTCCAGCGCTTTTGGGCGGCATACCGCGACACGCCGCGACAGACGTTCTGATCGGGGCTGTAGCAAGTCTGTAGCAAGGCGGGCGCTTCTCGGTAGCAAATGCGGCTGGTACCTCTCCGGCGTTACCCCTCCACTGCCCAGGGGTAACTCCTCGGAGGTAACAGCCGCCCTGACAAGGTTGGTAGCCTCACGATTCAGTGAGCCTTCCTCGATCATCACGTCTCGTTGGCCTGACAGTCGCCTTATTGACGGCCTTTGCACTTGGCTGCGGGAGCGATGCCCAGACTGGGCTGAGTACAGACCAAGTACTGACTAGCTTCCAGAAGAAGACGGGCCTTGTCCTCGAAACGGACCCGAGTACGTCCGGCGGCCGCATTGACTATCTAGGTGGTGGCCGCGAAGCAATTCAAGAGGGATACGGGAACTTCGACCTTGCCGTCATCACGGATAAGGACCCATCCAAGTTCAAAGAGAGCATGGAGATAGTCACCGAAAACACGGTTGGACCGGACCAGAATGGATTCAGATGGAGAAAAGTTGATTCCCCTTATTCGGATGCGGGTTATCACTGGACCGCCATCAAGGTCTACGAGGGGAATGTGGTGCTTCAGTTCGATCCGTCGGACGCCGAAGGTGGCCCTGACTACGACATCACGGGTACACCCCTTGAGCGTGTTGACGAGGTGTTGCGCAAGATCCGCGACTAGCGGACAAAACCGCCGCACCCGCTACCCCAGCCGCTGGCTCTTCATTGCGCATTTCCTCGCCTGAACGCCAAGTTCCGGTGGGGGCGCTGTGCGACGGCCCCTGACTTCCTCTCGCCCAGCTAGGCGTGAGGCTTTCCTACTGACCTTGCCACGGCGGCCAGGCTGCGATCAACCTTTCGGCGGATTTCGGCGGATTTTCTCGGAGGCGCTCGCCTAGACGAACCAGTCCGGGACTCCTGAGTCGTCTGGATCTGCGATCTGAGGCAGGGCAGCTACCGCCTGGCGCATCAGATCGCCCAGGCGAATCGCAGCGGTGCGGGGCAAACGCGAGTCGAGCACGATCCCGACGTGTCTCAGCGCCTTCTCGGCGGCTTTGTTCGTTGGGTGCGGCTCGCCGTGGGAGTTCTCGAAGACCTGGTCGTGCAGCAGGCTCACGTTTCCGATCAGAGTGGAAAGCCTTCGCCTGGTGACGACGCCCTTGCGATAGAGCGCTTCGATCCTCTCTCGGGCTGCGTGAACGCCGCAGACGACGATCTCAGCGTCGGCCTTGTCCCAACTGGCGAAGTTGCCTAGGAAGAGTGCGTGGAGATCGCATTCCTCCCACTCGCCGATGGTCATCGAGTCTTCAGCGTTGGTTGGGCGCCACTCGCGTTCCAACCGCAGAAACAGGCCGGGAGCGCAGGCGTCGGGGTGAGGTGACCAACCAGGCTTGCCGCCTGGCTCCGTGGGCGGCACAGGCACGCGGTGCTTGATCAGGGAGCGCTCCCTGCCTTTGTCATAGACACGGAAGACGAGTTGCCCGCCGCGCTTGGTCTTGAACTCAACGCCGGAGAGGCCGCCTTTGGGCAGCGGGTGAGGCTTGGGATACCAGCGTGGGAGGCTCACGCCTTCGAAGGCGCGGAGAATCGCGAGGCCGTTCTCGCCAGCGTCAGCTGCTGGGGACAGGTTGGTGAGATCGACTGCGAGATCGACGCGCCTTAGCGTCGGGTGGCATCCCAGCGGATGCCCGGCCAGGACGGTGCTGGCGATCTTCGCCGCCTCAGCTGCGGCGTGCCGCATTCGGCCAGGTTGGAGCAGGTCGGTGCAGCCTGGGTCGCGGGCGAGCATCGCGCTCGGTCGGCAGTCGATGTTCAGAAGGCCGCTTGCTGGATAGCCCATCACGCGTGCCCAGCCGAGGTTCATCATCCAGTTGCCGCTCTCCTTGACGACGACGGGCACCCTGCGGCCCGATGTTGGGTCGCAGGGGTGATCGCGCTTCTGGTCGATCTCAGGCTGGCCGTCAGGCGGCGCGAACGGGATCGGCGCTGACAGCGCCTTGAGCGCGAGAGGGTCGTGGAGCTTGAACCGAAAGACGGCTGTGTCCACGCCCTGGCGCTTGGGCTGCCACGGGCTTGTGGGATCGAGGGTGAGGTAGAGATCGGCTTCGCGTTCCCCTATCTCCATTGTTGGTTTGTGTCCGGGGATGGGTGATACAGGACCCATCCCACGGCGCTGATGGTCGTTTGTCATTACCTATGTCTGCCATAGGCACACACCTGATTTCACGTTTTCTGTTAGCAACCCTCCACATTTCACGATGACCGCCGAAAGGCCCAAATCGCCTGTATTTACAGGCTAACTTTGCCTTTCCCAGTTTGAGGTCATCCTGATAATGTGCATATATGAAGGCGTTACTCGGTAATCCTGAAGCTCAATATGGTGACAGTAATGTCATCCAGCTTTGGGATCCATGGCTGACGAAACAGCAGGTCGCAAAGGCCCTCCAGTTCCACCCCAGGACGATTGAACGCTGGATGCAGGACGGACTCCCGTACCGGCGCTTCGGAGGGCATCCGCGCTTTCGGATGAGTCAGATCGAGGCCTATTGGGCCGACAGAGAAGGAGATAACGCATGAGCATCATCAAGCGCAACGACCGCTGGGGCGTGAAGGTAAGTGTCGGCGGCAAGCAAGTCTGGGTGGGGACCTTCCCCACCCGCCGTGAGGCACGCCAGGCAGAGTCCAAGTTCCTCGCCAAGCACAAGCCCCAGGACGGCGAACGCGAGAGCTGCGGTGAGTTCGTCGAGCGCTGGCTTGCCGAATACCCGAGGCCGAGGGCATCGACCAACAAGCGCTACAAGGACGCAACGGTCGATTTCGTCAAGGAGTTCGGAGCCAGGCCGCTCGACACGATCACCCGCAAGGAAGCTCGCGGTTGGGCAATCAAGCACCAATCGAAGCGAAGCATTGTCCGCACGATGTACGGCGACGCCATGAACGAAGGCATCGTCGACTCCAATCCCTTTGCAAACCTTCGCCTGCCGCTGTCACGCGGACGCAAGGACATCACGGCCCTGACTGTCAGCCAAATTGACGAACTCGCAGCCGCAGCCCGCAAGACCCACGGAGCGTTCGGCGGTCAGTACGCAGCGATGATCAAGTTCGCCGCCTACACCGGCATCAGGCGCGGAGAGCTGAGCGTCATCGAATGGAGCGACATCGACTTCGAGAAGGGCGAGATCGTCGTCAACAAGACGCTGAGCAACGACACCGAGATCCTGCCGCCCAAGAACGGCAAGCCCCGCCGCATCGTCCTACCGCCCCAGGCGCGAGAGGCGCTGGCTGACGTGCCTCGCAGGCTCGACACCAAGCGGATCTTCAACACGCCCAACGGCAAGATGTTCACCAAGAGCACCTTCCACTACCACTGGCACCCCGTCCGCTGCCTGTTCGGACAGCCCAAGCTCGCCTGGCACGAACTCAGGCACTTCACCGCCACCTACCTGATCCAAGAGCTGAACCTGCCGCCGCGCCAGGCTGCCCAGCAGCTTGGACACAGCGACGCAGGCAAGCTCATCCTCAGCCTCTACGCCCACCCCGACGAAGACAGAATGCGCGACGACATCCGCGAGGCTTTCAAGCGGGATGTCGCGTAAGTGCAACAACTCCGTTCAGATACAACCCGTATGGACGCCAACCTCCGCCACGCTCCGTATGGTCTTGACTCATGATCAAGTACATCGGCTCCAAGCGGACTCTAGTCCCACTGATCTCACAGGCCATTACGAGGCTTCCAGTTCAGTCCGTATGCGATGTGTTCGCAGGAACGACACGAGTTGGCCAAGGGCTTCGGTCACAAGGCCTCACTGTCCAGTCAAATGACCTTGCTTCCTACAGCGAAGTTCTTGGCATGGCTTACATCGAGGCAGACGAGACCCTTGACCGAGCGCGAGTGGCTGAGATTATTGAGCATCTTTCTCACCTAGCCCCGGAACACGGGTACTTCACTGAGACCTTCTGCATTCAGTCCAGGTTCTTTCAACCCGAGAATGGTGCGAGAGTTGACGCGATTCGAAACGAGATTGACCGACTTGAACTGACTCGTGTTGAGCGTGGCGTTCTCCTCACAAGCCTCATGGAGGCGGCTGACCGAGTCGATTCAACGTGCGGACTACAGATGGCATACGTCAAGAAGTGGGCCACTCGCTCGTTCAACGCTCTTGAGCTAAGGATCCCACAAGCCATCAACGGACCCGCAGGGAGTGCGACGCGAATGGACGCTAATGAGTTGGCTCCTACCCTCAAGAACATTGATTGCGCCTATATCGATCCGCCCTATAACCAGCATTCGTACTTTTCCAACTATCACATTTGGGAAACATTGATCCGCTGGGACAACCCCGAGCACTACGGCGTTGCTTGCAAACGAATCGACTGCCGAACAACCAAGAGCGCTTACAACAGAAAGCGCGAAGCGTGGGATTCCTTCGCTGACCTGCTGCGGACAGTCAATGCCCCTTGGCTTGTCGTTTCGTTCAGTAACGAGGGATACCACGACCAAGAATCAATCACCGAACTCCTAGCCGAAAACCGTCACGTTAGGTGCGTGTCGACTGACTTCAAGAGATACGTCGGTGCTCAGATCGGCATCTTCAACCCGAGCGGGGAGA
>CANJKD010000257.1 GCA_947474415.1 Burkholderiales bacterium
CTCCATCTTCTCAAGAGTTGGAGCCTCCTCAAAACCCGGGGCGGTTCAAAGCGCCACCGACGTCACGCTTGAGCACTGTCTCCAGCGGGTTGCGCCTGACCACATCACGGGCCAGCGCGAACCGGAACATCTGCTTCAGGTCGGCCAACAAGACGTTGGCCGTGCGCAGCTTGCCTTCTCGCTTGGCGCCGTCGAGGATCGCGAACAGGTCCGCACGCTTGACGTCTTCGATGGCGACGCGGCCGATCTTCGGAAAGACGCGACGAGTGAACTTTCCACCATCTTTGCGCCCGGCGCGCTTGCCATCCGCTCGAAGGCGCGGTTGAAGGTCGGTGGCCACCCAGCGATCCAACAGATCGCGCACGCTGAGCCGGCGCTCGGCCTCGAGTTCGGCTGCCACTTCGAGGTCTTTCTGTGCCTGGATTTGACGATCTCGCTGCGCGCGCGGATCGATGCCTGATGACGGCCGGTCCCACATCCGCCGCGCCGCGCCTCGGCCCGTGCATCGCTCAAGCCTTTGTGCGGGTAGCCTTGGATTCCGACCAATCCACGCGCCAAGACGAAAAGCTGGCAACGGCATTGGCAACCGAATTATCGCGGATTCTGAAAGACGCCGAAAGATGTCCTTGGACGAACAAGTCTTCCAAGTCGTTGATTTACAAGGGAATATCGAGACGCCCATGGACTCCGGTGGACATCTGGAAATCACAAAAAGTGTGGCAACGAACCAATGGGTAGTGGGTTCGATTCCTGCCAGCCGCGCCAGAAAAGACGAGGGTTAGTAGGTTTTCGCCTAATAACCCTTTTGTCCATCTGTCCTCAACGCTGCCTCCTGGTCACCGTTCGGTCACCGTTTCGGGCCACACAAGGTCTATCCGTACCTGCTGCGCGAGCTGACGATTGATCGCGCCAATCAAGTCTGGGCCACCGACATCGCGTACATCCCGATGGCGTGCGGCTGGGTCTATCTGTGCGCCATCGTTGACTGGGCGAGCCGCAAGGTGTTGTCGCACCGGGTTTCGATCAGCATGGACGGCAAGGGGGCATGGAGGGACAACGTGTTCGTCGAGCGGCTGTGGCGCTCGATCAAGTACGAGGAGGTCTACCTGCACGCCTGCGACTCGGTCGGCCAGGCCAAGGCGGGTATCGCGCGGTACATCAGCTTCCACAACACCACGCGACCCCATTCGTCGCTGGGCAAGAAGACACCGGACGGGTTCTACTCCGCGACGCTGACGGCAATTCAACAGGCAGCTGGAGCGGTGAACACGAGTTGCCCACCGCGTCGGTCGGCCGGTACGTCGCAAGCGCCGACCGACCGCCGCCGTGGGCAATTCTGCATTGATGACAGACCCGCAGGCTGTCGGCCCCCGCGACATGGGTCGAACGGCCTATTGCCGATGACGAACAGGCTTATTCCTGACGTAAGGCCTCTTTAGGATTCGCACTGTCGGAAGTATCCGGCGTCGTTGCAGTCAACGCAGGGCCAGCAGATCTTCCGGACTGTGGCCCGGCCAGGGCCCGACAGCGCCGGGGCCTTCGATGAACCACAGGAGATGCTCTGGGCCAGAGAGGATCGTCTGAGGACTTGTTCTCGAGTGCACTCGAGACACAGGGTCCACGTTCGCACATCTTTCGATCTGCCCCTGTCTTAAACAAACTCAAGAGGACACCATGAAACTGCAACATTCCCTGATCACCGGCGCCTGCCTGGCGCTGTGCTCGGCTGCGTCGTTCGCCGCCGTCACCCCGTTGACCTGCCCGACAGTGGTCGACCAGGCCACTGCCCAGACCTTCGCCCAGAACTGCGCCGTTGGCCAGACCATCTTCATCGGCGGTGCGTCCACCCTGAAGTCCAACACCACTACGCTGGTCAGCAACCTGTTCGACACCTCGGTGTCCAAGGTCGTCAAGATCGTCGACCAGGGCAGCACGTCGGGCATCCGCGGCAACGTCGTCGCTTACTTCGGCATGTCCAAGGCCACGCTGACCACCACGTCCAAGCCGCTGTTGGCGATCTACAACTTCAATAATGGTTCGGCCGCTGGCGTTTCGCAGCTGTTCGGCACGCCGAAGCTTGTGCCCGAAGCCGATGTCGTGACCGTTGGTTCGACTAAGAATGTCGCCAACAAGCTGTGCGTCACCACCGTGGCCGTCCCTGGCTTCACCGACACCGACGGCAGCGTTGTTGCCGCTGTCGCCGTCGGCTCGGATGCCGCTCCGGCTGTAACCTGCACTTCGCACGCCGCCCAGCAAGCCGACGTCGCGATCTCGGACGTTCGCGCCCAAGAGCTGTATGCGCTGTACGCCGCCGCCGCCAAGGGCAGTGTTGCTACCCTGACCGGCACGCCGCTGTTTTCGCAGTCGTTCGGTGTCACGGTGAGCTGGCCGCTGTACCAGGCGCTGCAGACCGCGCAAGGTCTGACTGCTGGTGACGTGACTGCTGCCAACCAGCCATCGATCACCAGCCTCGCGTACGCCAGCCTGGTGAGCAAGACCGGCGGCGTCAAGACGCTGGCCGCGCTGGTCGGCGACACGGCGCTGACCGCGCCGCTGACCCTGGCTCGCCGTGACGACCTGTCGGGCACGCAAGCTTCGTCGAACATCTTCTTCGTCAATGGCCAGTGCAGTGGCAATGGCAACCAGCTCGTCGCCAACAACGTCGACATGGTCGTGGCCAAGGCCGGTGGCCTGGGTGGCGGTCTGGCGATCGTTGCGAAGGCTGATTCGACCGCCAACCTGGTGAACGTGTTCTATTGGGTCGAGGATCACTTTGGCTACGCCATCTCGGCCGGTGCAGACCGCGTCGAACTGATGAAGGTGTCGCAAGAGGTCTACCGGCAGTTGAAGCCTGGCTGACAGTTCACTCCGCACCCGCTTTCCCCAACAGGGCAATCATCTCGTCCAGCGCGCCGTAGCAGCCCGCCGTGAAGCCTGTGCCGAGCCGCGCCTCGATCAGTGCGTAAGCGGCTTCGATCTGCGGCGCCATGCGGCTGGCCAGCGTGCGGCTCCTGGTGGTCAGCGAGACGCGCACACGGCGCTGGTCGTGGGGCAGCCGTTCGCGGGCGATGAAACCCAGCGCCTCCATGCGAGCCAGGATGCCGGCCAGGCTGGGGCTCGATATGGCACAGCAGTCACCGATCTGCCTCGGCTCCAGCGGCCCGGCCTCGAGCACGGCGCGCACGATGCGCCACTGCTGTTCGGTGATGCCGTGCGCATTGAGGATGGGCCGGAACCGCGCCAGCACGCTTTCGCGCGCCTGCAGCAGCAGCAAAGGCAGGTTGCGGTGCGGAAACGCGCCGCCGCCGGGTGACTCACTCTTCCTGCGGCGTGGCTGGCTTGACATACTCATATCTTAGCAATTACATTGATTACATCTTAGTGATCGGTGGTCGACGGTGAGTTCCTTGCTGGCATTTTCGTTTTCACCTTACCGGCTTTCCGGTACCGTCTGCGGCACGCTGCTGAACCATGCCGTGGCGCTGGCAGCCTTGGGCGATGCCGTGAACCACGCGCCCTACAGGGCGACGCCACAGGCGCCGGTGTTGTACCTGAAGCCACGCAACACGCTGGCCGCATCGGGTGCGGCCGTGTGCGTGCCGCAGGAATTCGGTGAACTCGAAATCGGCGCGTCGCTCGGGCTGGTGATCGGCCGCACCGCCTGCCGCGTGAGCGAGGCGCAGGCCCTGGCGCACGTCGCGGGTTATGTGATCGTGGCCGATCTGAGCGTGCCGCACAGCAGCTTTTATCGCCCGTCGATCCGCTTCAAGGCGCGCGACGGCAGTTGCCTGGTCGGGCCGCAGGTGGTGCCGTGCGGCGCCGTCCCGGAGCCCGATGCGCTGGGCCTGCAGGTGACGGTCGACGGCCGTGTGCTGCAGCAAACCAGCACCGGCGGCATGCGCCGCTCCGCAGCGCGGTTGCTGGCCGACGTGACCGAGTTCATGACGTTGCGGCCGGGTGACGTGCTGATGCTGGGCGTGCCGGCGGGGGCACCGCGCGCACGCGCCGGGCAACACTTCGCGATCCGCCTCGAAGGCCTGGGCGAGCTCGAAGGTTCGCTGGTGGCGGAAGGGGTGAGCGAACGCGTGACCAAAGAGCGCGCCGCATGAAGACCGCCCGCGTGGCCTTTGGTGGTGCGCTGCATGATGCCGTGCCGCATGCCGATGGCGTGCGCCTCGAAGACGGCCGCGTGCTCGCAGAAGACGCCGTGGTGTGGCTGGCACCCTTCGAGGTGGGCACCGTCATCGCCCTCGGCCTGAACTACGCCGACCACGTGAAGGAGCTGTCGAAGGAACTGACGGTCACGGCGCAAGACGAGCCGCTGGTGTTCCTGAAAGGCCGTGGCTCGCTGATCGGCCACCGCGGCTTCACGCGCCGCCCGAATGGCGTGAATTTCATGCACTACGAGTGCGAACTCGCGGTCGTGATCGGGCGCAGCGCGAAGCACGTGAAGCGTGCTGACGCGGTGCGGCATGTGGCCGGCTACACGGTGTGCAACGACTACGCGATCCGCGACTACCTCGAAAACTGGTACCGGCCCAACCTGCGCGTGAAGAACCGCGATGGCGGCACCGTGCTGGGCCCCTGGTTCGTCGATGCGGCCGACGTGCCCGACCCGCATGCCTTGAAGCTGCGCACGCTGGTGAACGGCAAGCTCACGCAGCAGGGCAGTACCGCCGACATGGTCAGCGACATTCCCGCGCTGATCGAGTACCTGAGCGCCTTCATGACGCTGCAGGCCGGCGACGTGATCCTCACCGGCACGCCAGACGGCGTGGTCAATGTGAACGTGGCTGACGAGGTCGTGACCGAGATCGACGGCATCGGCCGGCTGGTCAACACCATCGTCGGTGACGAGGCCTTCGGCCGA
>CANJKD010000258.1 GCA_947474415.1 Burkholderiales bacterium
ACTCCCAGCTCACACGCTGTGCACCCACACGGGCCCGGCTGTAGTGAGATGGCAACGCAGACAGGCGGGACCTGCGTGCATCACGCCTCGATCAGGATTCGCAACATGCGGCGCAACGGCTCGGCCGCACCCCAAAGCAGTTGGTCACCGATCGTGAATGCCCCCAAATACTCAGGGCCCATCGCCATCTTGCGCAGGCGACCGACCGGAATCGACATGGTTCCGGTGACGGCCACAGGCGTCAGGTCGCGGACCGTGTGTTCACGCGTGTTCGGCACCACCTTCACCCATGCATTGTCGTTTGCAATCATGGCTTCAATATCGGCCAGTGGGACGTTCTTCTTCAGCTTGAACATCAACGCCTGGCTGTGGCAGCGCATGGCGCCGACGCGGACGCAGTAGCCGTCGACAGGCACTGCTGGCACAAGGAAGCCTTGTCCCTGGCCAAGAATCTTGTTGGTCTCGGCGCCGCCCTTCCACTCTTCCTTGCTCGACCCGTCGCCCAGGTCTTTGTCGATCCACGGAATCAGGTTGCCACCCAGCGGGACACCGAAATTGGCGGTCTCTGCTTCGTTCAAACCGCGCTGGCTGGCCGCCACCAATCGGTCGATTTCCAGAATCGCACTTTTCGGGTCATCCAGCAAGGTCCTGACCGCTGCGTTCAAGGTACCGAACTGGCTCAGCAGTTCCCGCATGTGCGCCGCACCACCACCCGATGCCGCCTGGTAGGTCATCGTGCTCATCCACTCGACCAGACCGGCCTTGTAGAGCGCGCCAACGCCCATCAACATGCAGCTGACGGTGCAATTGCCGCCGATCCAGTTGCGGCCGCCGTGAGCCAGGGCGTTCTTGATCACCGGAAGGTTCACCGGGTCGAGAACGATCACCGCGTCAGGGCTCATGCGCAAGGTCGATGCCGCATCGATCCAGTGGCCATTCCAGCCTGCGGCCCGCAACCGTGGAAAGACATCGCCGGTGTAGTCGCCGCCTTGGGCCGTGATGATGATCTCGCAGCGCTTGAGCGCCTCGATGTCGTAGGCGTCGCGCAGAGCCGTCTCGTTCCGGGCGATGGCAGGGGCGGCACCACCGGCATTGCTGGTGCTGAAAAATACCGGCTCGATGAAGTCGAAATCACCCTCGGCCTGCATGCGATCCATGAGCACAGAGCCCACCATGCCCCGCCATCCAACCAAACCCGTGAGCTTCATCGATGTGCCCCTTGATGAAAGTTGTAGAAACTTCTTATTCCCCGGCTCGTCTGCCGCAGGAAAGGGGCGAGGCGAACCGAAGGCGAACTAGCCAATGGTCGTTTTCGCGGTGCGGCCCTGCAAGGCGCTGACCACCGCGTCACCCATCTCACGGGTACCCACCTTCTGCGTGCCGCCCGACCAGATGTCGGCCGTGCGCAAGCCTGCGGCGAGCACGCTGCGCACCGCCGCCTCGATGCGATCGGCAGCATCGGGCCGGTGGAGTGAGAAGCGAAGCATCATAGCCACCGACAAGATTGTAGCGAGCGGGTTGGCCAGATTCTTGCCCGCGATGTCGGGCGCGCTGCCGTGGCTGGGCTCGTACAGGCCCTTGCCGGATGCGTTGAGCGAGGCCGAGGGCAACATGCCGATCGAACCGGTGAGCATGGCCGCTTCGTCAGACAGGATGTCGCCGAACATGTTTCCCGTGACGATCACGTCGAAGCGCTTGGGCGCACGCACGAGTTGCATCGCTGCGTTGTCCACGTACATGTGATCGAGTTCCACATCGGGGTACTGCGCATGAACCTCGGTCACGATATCGCGCCAGAACTGGAACGTCTCCAGCACGTTCGCCTTGTCGACGCTGGTGAGGCGCTTGCCGCGCTGGCGCGCCGCCTGGAAAGCAACGTGGGCGATGCGTTCGATTTCCGGGCGCGAATAGCGCATCGTGTCAAACGCTTCCTCCGCGCCCGCAAACGCGCCATCGGGCGATTCACGGCGGCCGCGTGGTTGCCCGAAATAGATGTCGCCGGTGAGTTCGCGAATGATGAGGATGTCGAGGCCCGCCACCAATTCGGGCTTCAGGCTTGACGCGTCGGTCAGTTGCTCATAGCAAAGGGCCGGCCTGAAGTTCGCGAACAAACCCAGGTTCTTGCGCAGCCCGAGAATCGCTTGCTCCGGGCGCAGCGCACGCTCCAGCGTGTCGTATTTCCAGTCGCCCACGGCACCGAACAGCACGGCGTCCGCGGACTGCGCGAGGGCGAGCGTTGCTGCGGGCAAAGGGTGCCCGTGAGCCTCGTAAGCAGCGCCACCAACGAGCGCGTGCTCGGTCTCGAAAGGCAGGCCCAGGGCGTCCATCACTCGCACGGCTTGTGCCACGATTTCAGTGCCGATGCCGTCACCCGGCAGGATCGCGATCTTCACGAGTCAACTCCAATTCATGTCAGGTAGCGAGGCGCCCAAACGGCACCTGTCGAACGGCTCGCGGGTCAGGCGGCCGGATTCACTTGACCGTGCCCCCGCCACCAAGGCGTCAGAGAGTGCGCGCCAGCCAGGGTTTGGTCAGCAGGCGCTCGGCCTCGAAGGCGCGAATCTTGTCGGCATGGCGCAAGGTCAGGCCGATGTCGTCGAAGCCGCCCAGCAGGCAGTACTTCCGGAACGGCTGAACCTCGAAAGGCAAGCTGCTGCCATCGGGCTTGACGACGAGTTGCCGCTCCAGATCGATGGTCACCGAATAGCCCACGAAGGCGGCAACCTCATCGAACAACTTCGACACTTCGTGTTCCGGCAACTGAATCGGCAGCAGGCCGTTCTTGAAGCAGTTGTTGAAAAAGATGTCGGCGAAGCTTGGTGCAATCAGGGCGCGAAAGCCGAACTGTTCGAGCGCCCATGGCGCGTGCTCTCGCGACGAGCCGCAGCCGAAGTTCTTTCGTGCCAAGAGCACCGAAGCGCCCTGGTAGCGCGCCTGGTTCAGCACGAAGTCGGGGTTGGCCCGCCGCGAGAACGGGTCTTGCCCTGGCTCGCCGTGGTCGAGGTAGCGCCACTCGTCAAACAGATTCGGGCCGAAGCCAGACTTCTTGATCGACTTCAGGAATTGCTTCGGGATGATGGCGTCGGTGTCGACGTTCTCCCGGTCGATCGGGGCGACGAGGCCGGAATGGGTGCGAAATGGATTCATGGTCGGGCCGAAAAGCTGAGGTCAGGCAAGCCGACGCACATCGACGAAATGGCCTTCGATGGCTGCGGCTGCCGCCATCGCCGGGCTCACGAGATGGGTCCGGCCACCGGCGCCCTGTCGGCCTTCGAAGTTGCGGTTGCTGGTGGACGCGCAGCGCTCGCCGGGTTCGAGCCGATCAGCGTTCATGGCCAGGCACATCGAGCAACCCGGCTCGCGCCATTCGAAACCTGCGGCTTTGAACAAACGATCCAGGCCCTCGCGCTCGGCTTGCTCCTTCACCAGTCCGGAACCAGGCACCACCAAGGCCAGCTTGACACTCGAAGCCACACGCTTGCCAAGACGTCGAACCACCGCCGCCGCCTCACGCAGGTCTTCGATGCGTGAGTTAGTGCACGAACCGATGAACACCTTGTCGATCAGGATGTCGGCAATGGGTTTGTTAGGCTCGAGCGCCATGTACTGCAGCGCGCGCTCGATGGCGCCACGCTTGTTCGCGTCTTTCTCGCGCTCAGGATCGGGAACGCGCGCATCGATGCCAAGCACCATTTCCGGCGAGGTGCCCCAAGTCACCTGCGGCTGAACCTGAGAGGCATCGAGTTCGACCACAGCGTCCCAGCTTGCGTCGGCGTCCGACTGCAGGCCGCGCCAGTGGTGCAGCGCGTGCTCCCATTCGGGCCCCGCAGGCGACAGCGGCCGGCCCTTCACATAGGCAATCGTGATCTCGTCGACAGCCACCAGGCCGGCGCGGGCGCCCGCCTCGATGGCCATGTTGCACACCGTCATTCGGCCTTCCATGCTGAGCGCGCGAATCGCCGCGCCCCCGAACTCGATGGTGTAACCGGTACCGCCGGCAGTGCCGATCTTGCCGATGATGGCCAGCACGATGTCTTTGGCACTGCAACCCGCCACCAGCTTGCCCTCGACACGAACGAGCATGTTCTTCGCCTTGCGGGTGAGCAGCGTCTGGGTGGCCAGCACATGCTCGACCTCGCTCGTACCGATGCCGTGCGCTAGCGCACCGAATGCACCATGGGTTGAGGTGTGCGAATCGCCACAAACCACCGTCATGCCCGGCAACGTGGCGCCCTGCTCGGGACCGATCACGTGAACGATGCCCTGGCGACGATCATTCATCTTGAACTGGGTGATGCCCAGGCGGTCGCAGTTTGCATCGAGCGTGTCGACTTGCAGGCGCGACACCGGGTCGGCAATGCCGTGCGAGCGATCGGTGGTGGGCACGTTGTGATCGCTGACGGCCAGATTCGCCGACAACCGCCAGACCTTGCGGCCGGCCAGACCCAGACCCTCGAAGGCCTGCGGGCTCGTCACCTCGTGGACCAGATGGCGGTCGATGTAGAGCACCGACGTGCCGTCTTCTTCCGTGTGGACGACGTGCTCGTCCCAGATTTTGTCGTAGAGCGTGCGTGGCATGAATGGAAGGGGGCGAGGATTCGGAATTGACCACGGATTCTAGGCGTTCAACCACGGATTCCCGGATGCCACGGCGCCCACGCCGCGACGTGGTGCCAGCAATCAATGCGCTCCCCTCGCCGGGGCTCATCAAGAGGGCACATCGCTGCGCCTTTCCTGTTCGACCGGGAGTTCAGGCGCGCTGGCCGAGTGGCGTCACATTGCGTGCGGTTGCGCCACTGAAGAGTTGCCGTGGTCGACCGATCTTGTACTCGGGGTCACCGATCATTTCGTTGAGTTGCGCGA
>CANJKD010000259.1 GCA_947474415.1 Burkholderiales bacterium
CAACTCTGCGTTCTCGGCGCCTCTGCGGTGGTGAGTTGAACAACTTACCCCGGCACCGCCCCCGGCTTGGCCGCGTCGACGGTGAAGCGCGCCGCCGTCGTCACGCCACTCGCGGGGTTCAATGCATCGACGACCCGCACTTGCATCTGCAACTGCTTCGCGTCGAGCGCGAAGCGCATGTAGCCGCGCTGGTCGCCCCGGCCGTAGTGCACATGCGGGTTGAAGGCCCGGGCCGCGTCGATGCGCGCCTGCGGCAGCGGCAGGCTGGTGATCGAGGTGCCGCAGAACTCGCTCGCCACCACGGGTGATTTGGCGTCGTCGTAGTCGGGCTTCAGGTCGGCCACATAGTTGCTGTGCACGTCGCCACCGAGCACCACCACGCCGGGAACGCTGCGCTGCGCGACCGTTCCGAGCAGGCGGTTGCGGGCCGGCGTGTAGCCGTCCCAGCCGTCGGTCCAGTAGGTGCCACCGCCATCAGCCGGGTCGGTCCAGGAATAGCGCGCCATCAAGGTCTGCTGGGCGAGCAGGTTCCAGGGCCGCTTCAGGTCCCAGCCGTCGGCGAGCCAGCGTTCCTGCTCGGCGCCGAGCAGGCTGCGGCGCTCGTCCATGAATTCCGGGCACATTTTCTGCGACACGGTGTTCGAGCCGCCGCGCCCCGGCTTCGGGCAGATCTGAACGTGGCGGTACTGGCGGTCATCGACGAGGTGGATGCGCGCGAGCGTGCCCCAGGCTAGCCGGTTGATGATGCGCATGTCGGGCCCGACCGGGCGTGCCGACTTCGGGAACGGCATGTGTTCCCAGTACGCGCGGTACGCGGCCGCCCGCTGCGCCGCGAAGTTCGTCTGCAGGTCCTGGCCTTGAAGGTTCGCGTAGTCGTTGTCGACCTCGTGATCGTCCCACACCAGCAGCCAGGGCGCGCTGGCATGCGCGGCCTGCAGCGAAGGGTCGCTCTTGTGGGTGGCGTAGCGGGCACGGTACTGGTCCAGCGTCTTGACGAACCACAGGCCTTCGACTTGCCGCACCGAGCCCGGCCGCGACGGGTACTCGTAGATGTAGTCGCCGAGGAACATCACCACGTCGAGCTGCTCGTCGGCCACATGGCGCCACGCGGCGTAGTGGCCCACGTCCCAGCGCTGGCAACTGGTGATGGCGAAGTTCAACGTGGCATTGGCATCGGGCGCGGGCGCGGTGCGGGTCCGGCCCGCCGGGCTTTGCTGGCCCAGCGCCTGGAAGCGGTACCAGTACCAGCGGCCCGGTGCCAGCCCGGCAGGCTCGGCATGCACGCTGTGCGCCCAATCGGCCTCGGCCACCTCATCGCCATGGGCAACGATGTTCGTGAACGCCTCGTCGCGTGCCAGTTCCCAGTGCACCGTCACCTGCTTGGGCAGGCCGGCGCCGGTGAGGCGCGTCCAGAGCACCATGCCGCTCGCGTGCGGCTGGCCGGAGGCAATGCCGAGCGAAAAGCGCGGCACATCGGCCGCGTTCGCATGGCGCAGCAGCCAGGGCGCGAAGGTGAGGGCGGCGCTGCCTTGCAGCAGGCGCCGGCGGTTCGGCGCTGGCAGGCGGGTCAGTGTCATGGGTGGCTGGGAATTTCAATGGCCTCAAACGCCGATGTCGTCGAGCTCGCGGTAGACATCACGCAGCCACATCTTGACGCGCTGGCGGTCCATCAGGCCCAGGCCGCCATCGGTGGAATCGTGCGAGGTCTTGGCCTTCCAGAAGCTGCTGCTGCCCGCGTCGATCTTGTTCATCACGCCCTCGTTGAGCTTCTTGATCGAGACGATCTTCGCGCCGAGTTCAAGGGCTCGCGCCTGCTCGCCGCTCTGCTCAAGCGTGCTGAAATCATTGCCGCGCACCTGGTTGCGCACCAGCACGTACTTCAGGCCGGTGCCGAAGCAGTCGAGCAGCTTTTGCAGCAGGTCGACCGAGTCTTTGCCCGAGTCCATCACGTGCCAGTAGTGGATCGTCATGCCCATCTCGTCGGCCATGTTGATGACGCCGGCGTCGTCCATCCAGCGCACCAGGGCGTCGTGGGTTTGCGCGGCCAGATCGACGAGGATGCGGCGCTCGGGCTGTTCGGCGGCGGTTTCGACGATCACGTCGAGCGCTTCGTAGCGGTCCATCACCACCGGCGACGCATAGCCCGAATAGAAGCGCATCAGCGCGCCGTGGGAACGGTCGGTGTCGAAGCCGAGAAAGGAGACTTCACGGTCGATCATGTACTGGGCGAGCACGCGTGCGGTCAGCGACTTGCCGACGCCGCCTTTCTCTCCGCCGATGAAGTGGATGTGGGCCATGGTGGCTCTCCCGTGAGGGGGTTGAATCGTGGGGCGCGCAGCTTGCACACCTTGCAGCAAGGCGCACTTTAACCGCGCCGCCCACTGCACCGGAGCACTGCATGGCCCACCCGACATCGCTGGATCGCCTGATCGGCGCCGAGCCCCTGCGCACCGCCACCGACCTGGCCGCGTTCGAGGCCATGCCGTACGACGAACGCGTCGCGGCGCAGAGCACCTGCGAGGCCTTGCAGATCGGCGCCTCGATCAACCCCGGCGCGCCCGCGCTCCAGTTCCTCTCGAAGGCCGACCCCGACGAGGCACCGGCCACGGTGTCCTACGTCCAGTTCATCGCCCGCGTGACGCAGTCGGCCAACCTGTTCCATGACCTGGGCGTGGGCCCGAACGACGTGGTCAGCCTGCTTCTGCCGCTGTTGCCGCAGAGCTTCTTCGTGCTGTTCGGCGCTCAGGCGGTGGGCATCGGGAATCCGGTCAACTCCTTGCTGTCGGCGGCCCAGATCAGCAAGATCCTGCGCGCCGCCAACACCCGCTTGCTGGTCGTGCTCGGGCCGGTGCCTGGCAGCGACATCTGGGACAAGGTGCAGCGTGTGAAGGCCGAACTGCCGAACCTGAAGGCCAGCGTGGTGGTGCATGGCGCCGCCGACGAGGCGAACGGCGTGGTCAGCTTCGTCGCGATGATCGGCAACTACCCGGCCGACCGCCTGGTCAGTGGCCGGCGCATCACGGCGAGTGAAACTGCCGGCTACTGCCACACCGGTGGCACCACCGGCACGCCGAAGCTGGTGCGGCACAGCCACCGCAACCAGGTCTACCAGGCCTGGGCGATGGGCGTGATGCTGCCGGTGGGTTCGGGGCGCACGCTGCTGTTCGGGTTGCCGCTGTTCCATGTGGGCGGGGCGCTCACCCCGGGGCCTGGCGCCGCTCTCGTGGGGCTGCACGCTGGTGGTGGTGTCGCCGGCCGGGCCGGGCGTGTTCGCGGGCTACCTGAGCGAGCTTCGCAACCGGGGCGCGTTCGTCGAGCCGGGTTGGTTGAACTCGGGCGACCTGGGCCGGCTCGACGATGAAGGCTATCTGTGGCTCACCGGCCGCGCCAAGGACCTTGTGATTCGTGGCGGCCACAACATCGACCCGGTCGCCATCGAAGAGGTCTTCTACCAGCACCAGGCGGTGGCTTTGGCGGCGGTGGTCGGCCAGCCCGACGCCTGTGCCGGCGAGTTGCCGATGGCCTTCGTGCAGCTCAAGCGCGGGGCGAAGGTCGATGACCATGAACTGCTCGAATTCGTGCGCGAACGCACCCCCGAGCGGGCCGCCGTGCCGGTGCATCTGTTCTTCGTCGATCCGATGCCGCTGACCGCCGTGGGCAAGGTCTTCAAGCCCGCGCTGCGCTGGGAGGCGAGCGCGCGTGTCGTGCGCGGTCTGCTGGCCGGCCTGGCACCGGCCGGCTCGGTGATCGATGTTTCTGTCGGTGCGCACGAGTCGCATGGCAGCCTGATCTCGGTCGGCATCCGGGGTGTGGCCGAGCCGGCCCGAGCGGCGTTGGCACAGCGGGTGCACGAGCGGTTCGAACCGCTGGTCACGCGCCACCTGATCGTGTGGAACTGAGCCAGAAGTTCGCGCGCAAGCGAAGCCTTGCGCGCGCGTTCAGCGGCGCTGCCACGGCTCGGTCGGCCCGCTGAGCGAGGCGAACCGCGTCAGGCCGATCGTCCAGCCGCACAGTGCTGCGAGCCAGTTCAGCGTCACCACTGCGCCGCCCCAGTGGCCGGCCTCGCCGCGCGCCGCGTTGCGCACCGGCTTCCAGTGCCACTCCTGTTGCAGGTCGACCAGCGGCACCAGCACGTCGAGCGAATAGAAAAGTGGCTGGAGCGTGGGCAATGTGGCCGGCAGACGCGGGCACTCGGGCGGGCAATGCACGAGGCCGGGCTCTGCGAGCAGCTGTGCCGAGCTCGGGGCCATGTTGCCGAGCTGGGCGGCGGTGCCATAGACGCCAGCACACGCCAGCCACATTGCCGACGCCGCCCCGAACGGGCGCCACGGCCGGTGCCCATGGCCGGCCGCGAGCCCGAACAGGTCGTGCCCGAAGCGCGCCAGCCCGCGCAGCGCTCGTGGCGCGCCGAGGCCGATGCGGCCGGCCGCCCGCAGGTGCCGCTCAAGGCCCATGGACACCTCGCGGGCGCTCTGCTCGTGCCCGGCGCGGCGCAGCACGCCGATCAGGCGCTGCCAGGGCGCGGGTCGGAACCCGTCGTGCAGGTGCGCCTCGGCCTGGTGGCCAAGCCAGCCCAGGCGCGTCGGTGCGTCGGTGCTCGCACGGGGGGCCGCAGCGCCGGTGACGCGGGCACCGTCGAACATCGGTGCGGTGGTGAACGCGCCGTGCTACAGCCGCAGGCTCATCGGCACCTGCTTGCAGATGAAGTCGAGCCGGCCTTCGATCCAGGCACCAACCGCCTGCAGGCGCTGGCCACGAACGCGCGCGCTGCCGGCATGGCCGCGCACTAGCCCGACTTTGTCACTTTCCGGCCCGTTTCCCGATCTCGTCGGCCGCTAGCCCGCATGGATGCTG
>CANJKD010000260.1 GCA_947474415.1 Burkholderiales bacterium
CATCAGCTTCGCGGAAGTCGATGATGCCTCGCGCGCGCTGGCCGCGTACCTGCAGGCACAGGGCCTCGAAAAGGGCGACCGCGTGGCCATCATGATGCCCAACGTGCCGCAATACCCGGTGGCGGTGGCCGCCATCCTGCGGGCCGGTTATGTGATCGTGAACGTGAACCCGCTGTACACGCCGCGCGAGCTCGAGCACCAGCTGAAAGACTCGGGTGCCAAGCTCATCATCATGGTCGAGAACTTCGCGACCACCTTGCAGCAGGTGCTGGCTTCGGTGCCCACGAAGAAGGTCATCGTCACCGCTCTCGGCGACATGCTCGGCTTCCCGAAGTCGCTGATCGTCAACTACGTGGTGCGCAAGGTGAAGAAGATGGTGCCGCCCTTCGACCTGCCCGGTGCGGTGCGCTTCAACGATGCCGTGGCGCAGGGCCGCACCAAGAGCTTCAAGCCCGCCGCATTGGGGCCGGACGACATCGCGGTGCTGCAGTACACCGGCGGCACCACCGGCGTCAGCAAGGGCGCGGTGCTGCTGCATCGCAACCTGGTGGCAAACATCCTCCAGGCCGAGGCCTGGTACCAGCCGGCCCTGAAAAAGATCCCCGCCGGCCAGCAGATCGTGACCATCTGCGCGCTGCCGATCTATCACATCTTCGGTTTCAACACGAACATGATGCTGGCGATGCGCATGGGCGGCGCGAACATCCTGATCGCGAACCCGCGTGACCTGCACAGCGTGTTCAAGGAACTGAAGGGCGAGACCTTCCACAGCTTTCCGGCCGTCAACACGCTGTTCAACGCGATGGCGCACCACCCCGAATTCAGCAGCGTCGACTGGGACGGCCTGGTGATTTCGGTCGGTGGCGGCATGGCCGTGCAAAGCGCAACCGCGAAGCTATGGCTTGAAAAAACCGGCTGCCCGATTGTCGAAGGTTACGGCCTGAGCGAGACCTCGCCCTCGGCCACCTGCAACCCGGTGGACAGCACCGCCTACAGCGGCAACATCGGCCTGCCGATGCCGAACACCGAACTCAAGCTGCTCGACGACGACGGCGTTGAAGTGGCACAAGGCACGCCCGGCGAGATCGCGATCAGGGGCCCGCAGGTGATGGCCGGCTACTGGCAGCGGCCCGATGAAACCGAGAAGGTCATGACCGATGACGGCTTCTTCCGCAGCGGCGACATCGGGGTGGTCGACACGCGCGGCTACTTCAGAATAGTCGACCGCAAGAAAGACATGATCCTGGTCAGCGGCTTCAATGTCTACCCGAACGAAGTGGAAGACGTGGTGTCGCAGATGCCGGGTATTCTGGAGTGCGCGGCGGTCGGCATTCCGGATGCGAAGACTGGCGAAGCGGTGAAGCTGGTGATCGTGCGCAGTGACCCGGCCGTGACCGAAGCCGCCGTGCGTGCCTGGTGCGAGGCCAACCTGACGGGCTACAAGCGGCCGAAGCGGGTCGAATTCCACACCGACCTGCCCAAGTCCAATGTGGGCAAGATCCTGCGGCGCGAGTTGCGCGACAAGCCCTCAGCGGGCCATCCCCCGGGCGTGTGACTTCATGCCCCGACAGTGCGGTTCCGGCGTACGCTTCGACACGCTGCGGGCCGGGTCTGGCTGTTACATTCAGCGGATTGCAACTCACGCCGATGCTGGGTGAGTGCACGACGTCGATAGGAACAAATCGGTGATCTGGATCAAAACCGACGCTGGGCGAACCGAGATCCAGGCGCGCGCGCTGGTGAAGGAACGTGTGCAGCGCACGCTGCTGCTGCTGATCGACGGCATCAAGTCCGACGCGCTGCTGCTCGCCAGCTTGGGCGGCACTTCTGGCGCTGACTTCGAGGCGCTGCAGGCCCTTGGCCTGATTGCCTGCGCGCCATCGCCAAGTGCGCGCCCCGGTGCCAGTTCACCCGGCCGGACCGCAGCCGGCCCTGCCTCCACAGCGAGTGGCCTGGCCCCGACCTTGCCAACACCGCTGCCGCTGCTGGACGCCGAATCGGCGCCGCTCGACTATGCGCAGTTCACCGCCACGCTGACGCGCCTCATCTCGGGCGAACTCGGCCTGCGCGGCTTCGTGCTGACGCTGGCGGTCGAGAAGGCCGGCACGATCGAGGAACTGCAAGCCGTGGCGCAGCGCACCGTGAAGCAGATTCGCGAGCGCAAGGGCGACGCTGCCGCCGCTGCGGCGCGGCGTGCGCTGTACGGCAACTGAAGCGCAAGCGTCGGCGCGGCCATCCCGCATGACACTCGCACCGATCGCCATCGTCAGCGCCATGCACGAGGAGTTGCGGGCCTTGTTGCCGGCATTGGGCCCGGCGCGCGTGGCGCGGCTGGGTGGCCGCGAGTTCCACTGCGGCAGCGTGCATGGCCAAGCCGTGGTGCTGGTGCTCTCGGGCATCGGCAAGGTGGCGGCCGCCACCACGGCGGCGCTGTTGATTCACGAGTTCAAGGCGCGCGCGCTGGTGTTCACCGGCGTGGCGGGCGGTTTGCGCCGCGGCGTGAAGGTCGGCGATGTGGTGGTGGCGCAGCAGCTCTTGCAGCACGACATGGATGCCTCGCCGCTGTTCCCGCGCTTCGAGGTGCCACTGTCCGGCCGTTCGCACTTCGAGGCCGATGCGCGGCTGGTCGATGCGCTGGCCGGCGCTGCCCAGCGTTGCCTGGACCGCGCCGACGCCATCATCGGCAGCGACCGCAGACTCGCGTTCGGCATTGACAGCGCGCAGCTGCACCAGGGGCTGATCGTCAGTGGCGACCAGTTCGTTTCCAGCGCGGCGCAGAGCACCGCGCTGCGCACGCTGCTGCCCGACGCGCTTGCGGTTGAAATGGAAGGCGCAGCGGTGGCGCAGGTGTGCGCAGATTTCGGCGCGCGCTTCGCGGTGATCCGCACCATCTCCGACCGTGCCGACGACAGCGCGCACGTCGACTTCAAGCGTTTCATCGAAGACGTGGCCAGCGCCTACACGCATGCGATCATCGAAGATTGGTTGTTGCACACGCCTTCTTTCTGACCGCCTTCATTCTGAACATGCCGCCACGCTTCTTCGTCGACCAGGCACTGAACGGCGGCGAGGCCCTTTCACTGCCTGCCGGCCCGGCCCGGCATGTGCAGGTGCTGCGCTTGCAGCCCGGCGCCGAAATCACCCTGTTCGATGGCTTTGGTGGCGAATGGGGCGCCACCGTCACGCGGATCGGGCGCAGCGAGGTGGCGGTGCAGATTGGCACGCGCGCCGCCGTTGACCGCGAATTGGCCTTGCCAGTGCTGATCGCGCTCGGCATGCCGGCCAACGAGCGCATGGACGCAGTGGTCGAGAAGGCCACCGAGCTGGGCGCCAACGCCTTCCAGCCGCTGCTGTGCGAGCGCTCGGTGCTGCGCCTGAGCGGCGAGCGAGCCGACAAGAAGGTGGCGCATTGGCGGGCGGTGGCGGTGTCGGCCTGCGAACAAAGCGGGCGCACGCAGGTGCCGCATGTCGCGCCTGTGGCCACGTTGGCCGACTGGCTGCGCGGGCTGCCCCCGGTGGCCGAAGCCGGCATGGCGCGCTGGGTGCTCAGTTTCCGCGATGCTGTGCCGCTGGACGTCGGCACGGTGCCCGCAGCCGGCCTCATCTGCCTCAGCGGCCCTGAAGGCGGCTTGTCGCCGGCCGAGGAAGTCGCGGCGCGCGCCGCCGGCTTCGTGCCAGTTTCGCTCGGGCCGCGCGTGCTGCGGGCCGACACCGCACCGCTGGCCGTGCTGGGCGCCCTGGCGGTCCGGCCCGGAAGCGACGCCCCATGAACCTCCAACTGTTGCTGCTGGCCTTGTGCCAGGGACTGTTCCTCACCAACAACGTGACCTTCATGGCGATCAACGGCCTGGTCGGCCTGAGCCTGGCGCCCAGCCCCTGGATGGCCACGCTGCCGATCACCGGCTACGTGGCGGGCGGGGCGCTTTGCGCCGGCATGGTCGCGCGGCACCAGCGGGCCTGGGGCCGCAAGCGGGGCTTTCAGGCCGGGTTGGGGGTGGCGATCCTGGCCAGTGGCCTGTGCGCCTACGCGGCGTCGACGCACCATTTCTGGCTGCTCGTGGCGGCCACGCTGGTGGCGGGTTATTACAACGCGAATGCGGGCTTGTACCGCTTTGCGGCCACAGAGATCGCGGCGCCGCCGTTCAAGGAACGGGCGATTTCCTGGGTGCTGGCCGGCGGCATCATCGGCGCCGTGGCGGGGCCGAACCTGGCCAGCGCCACGCGTGATGCGCTGCCGGTGCCGTTCGCTGGCGCTTATGCCGCGCTGGTGGGCGTGGCGTTGATCGCGCTGGCGCTGGTCTCGTGCATCACGTTCCCGCCCCTGCCGCTGCCCAGCGCGGCGCGGCCGGGCCGGCCGCTGCGAGAGATCGCGCGCCAGCCGGTGTTCATCGTCGCGGTCACCGCATGCGCGTTCGGCTACGGCGTGATGAACCTGCTGATGGCGGCCACGCCCATCGCCATGTCGCAATGCGCGCACCCCTTTGCCAGCACGGCGCTGGTGCTCGAATGGCATGTGCTGGGCATGTTCGCACCGAGCTTTTTCACGGGCGCGTTGATCAAGCGCTTCGGTGCCGTGCGGGTGATGGCGGTCGGCGTGCTGCTGAACGCGGTGTGCATCGCGGTGGCTTTGTCCGGTGTGGAACTGATGCGTTTCCTGGTCGCGCTTTTCGCGCTCGGCGTGGGCTGGAACTTCCTCTTCATCGGCGGCACCACGCTGTTCACCGAGGCCTACCGGCCCGAAGAGCGCACCACCGCGCAGGCCGCGATGGACACCATCATCTTCACCACCATGACGCTGACCTCGTTCAGCTCGGGTGCGCTCGTCACCACCCAGGGCTGGGCCTGGTTGAA
>CANJKD010000261.1 GCA_947474415.1 Burkholderiales bacterium
AAGTGCCGCCGCCGCGAGCGTCTCGCCGAGCGAGACCGCATGCACCCAGACCCAGCCGGCACTGCGTTCGCCCTCATACGCACCGAGCCGCTCGGCAATCGCATGGCGGTACATCGGCTCGGCGCGGCCCCGCCACCACAGGCGCAGCAGGTACACTGGGCCGAGCAGGCGCAGCAGCAGCGAGTACGCGCGCTGCGCGAAGCACTGGCGCCAGGTCGTCACCGCCCCACCTCGGCCGCGACCGTGCACCAGGCATTCCACACCGCATCGAGCGATGGCGTCGGCTGGCCCTCGACCGACACCTGATGGCGGTGCCCGTGCGCCGCCTGCGGCCCGGTGCGCCAGGCGGTCGGGAAGTTGTAGATCTGCACATGGGGCAAGTTCAGCGCCACCGCGATGTGGCTCAGGCCGCTGTCGACGCCGACCACGCCCTGCGTCGCGCCCATGCGGTCGACGAGCGCGTCGAGGTCCATCGCGGGCCAGACCTCGGCCGGCTCGCCGAGCGCCGCTTGCAGCCGCTGCGCCCGGGCCAGTTCCAGCGCCCCGGCATGCGGCAAACCGATGCGCCAGCCCTGGGCCATGGCGCGCTGGCCGAGCGCGGTCCACGCGGCTTCCGGCCAGAGCTTGTCGTCGCGCGAGGTGCCGTGCACCAGCACCAGCACGGGCGCGGCCAAAGGCGGCGCCGCCGACGCCGCACGCAGGCCGAACACCGGCGCCCCCTGCACGCGGTAGCCGAGCGCCCGCGCCGCGAGTTCGCGCGAACGGTCGAGCGCGTGAATGTGCGGCTCGATGCGGATCGCCCGGTCCACCAGCCAGCGTGCCGGCGCTTCATGGCTTGCGCCGTCGGTGCGGTTCGCCAGGCCATAGCTCATGCCGTGAGCCAGCTTCGCAATCAGGACCGATTTGGTCAGGCCCTGCAGGTCGATGATCGCGTCGTAGCGCTGGCTTTGCAGCTGCTGGCGAAACGCCCGCCACTCGCCTCGCACCGCGACCGTCCACCAGGCGCGGGTCCAGCGCCGCAGCGCGCATTCGATGACGGTGCTCACGCCGTCCACGCGCCGCAACAAGGGCGCAAAACCGGGCTCGACAACCCAGTCGATCAGCGCGCCGGGGTGGGCCGCCAGAATGTCGTGCACCACCGGCATCGCATGCACCACGTCGCCCAGCGACGAGAGCTTGACGATCAGGACTCTCACCCGCCCGCCGCCGACGCTGCGAGGGGCTCGATCAATGTGCGGCCTTGGCGATCATCGCATCGGGCTTCACCGCACGCAGCGCCGCCATGAAGTGCGTCTGGATGCGTTCCAGCGCCTGCGGTGTGTGGCCTTCGAAACGCAGCACCAGCACCGGCGTGGTGTTCGACGAACGGATCAGGCCGAAACCGTCTTTGTAGTCCACGCGCAGCCCGTCGATCATGATGACTTCCTTCGCGCCGGGGAACTTCGCAGTGGCCAGCAATCGCTGCACCACCTGGCGCGATTCGCCTTCCGCGCAGTCCACGTTCAACTCGGGCGTGCTGAAGCTGCTGGGCAAGGTATTCAGCACACGGCTCGGGTTCTTGCTGCGCGACAGGATTTCGAGCAGCCGCGCAGCCGTGTAGGTGGCGTCGTCGAAGCCGTACCAGCGTTCGGAAAAGAAGATGTGGCCGCTCATCTCGCCGGCGATCAGCGCTTTGGTTTCACGCAGCTTGGCCTTCACCAGCGAGTGGCCGGTCTTCCACATCAGTGGCACACCGCCGCACTTGCGGATCACCGGCGCGAGGCGCTGCGTGCACTTGACGTCGAAGATGACCGTGCCGCCCGGCTTGCGCTTCAGGATGTCTTTGGCGAACAGCATCAGTTGCCGGTCGGGGTAGATGATCTGGCCGTCCTTCGTGACCACACCGAGCCGGTCGCCGTCACCGTCGAAGGCGAGGCCGATCTCGGCATCGGCGTCGCGAACGGTGCGGATCAGGTCGGCCAGGTTCTCGGGCTGGCTCGGGTCGGGGTGGTGGTTCGGGAAGTCGCCATTGACCTCGGAGTAGAGCTCGATCACCTCGCAGCCCAGGGCCCGCAAAATGCCCGGCGTCGACGCACCCGGGATGCCGTTGCCGGAATCGACCACGATCTTCATCGGCCGCGCGAGGTGGCAGTCGATGACGATGCGCGCGAGGTACTCGGCGCCGACATTCATTTTTGCCTTGCGGCCCTTGCCTCTCACATAGTCGCCAGCTTCCATGCGGCGGCGCAGGTTCTGGATCTCGTCGCCGTAGATCGCCTTGCCCGCCAGCACCATCTTGAAGCCGTTGTAATCTTTTGGGTTGTGGCTGCCCGTGACCATGATTCCGCTGCGGCAACCGCGGCGGCGCCGCGTGGCTGCCACGTAGTAGAGCATCGGCGTGGTCACGGCGCCGAGGTCAACCACGTCGAGGCCGGTCGAGGCCAAGCCCTTGATCAAGGCCTTCACGAGGCCGGGGCCCGACAGCCGGCCATCACGGCCGACCGCCACGGCAGAGTCGCCGGCCTTCACCGCTTCAGTGCCGAAGGCGCGGCCCAGGTGTTCGGCGAATGCCTCGTCGATGGTTTTGCCGACGATGCCACGAATGTCGTAGGCCTTGAAGCTGGATGCGTTGACTTGCATGGTGGGCGGGTTTCCTGAAGTGCGCCGGATTGTAGGGACGGGCGTTGCGGCGCCACGGGCCCGGCCGGTGAGTTGCCGGTTGGCCGGGGCTGCCTGAATTTGTCCAGGCCCAGGCAGCCGCACGGGCAGCGGCGTGACGGCAACGTCGCTCCCGCAAAGATCGACTCGCGCGATGCAACCCCAACCCATGGCCAGCGCAGCCCCCACCCGGTTCCTGAACCGCCTGGCCGGCGTGCTGCTGCTGCTCGTGCTGGGCTTCGCCGTGGTGTTCGGTTGGCAGGCGTGGCGCTCGGAAAAGCAAGACCAGATCGGCCAGTTGAGGACCGTGCTGGAACTCACCGAGCGCTCGGTCGACAACCACCTGCAGCAGATGGAGGCCAGCCTGAAGGGTCTGGCTGCCGACCTGCTGACGTCCGACGGGCGCACCGTCGACCCCGCACAGGCCCTGGGCCTGATCAATCGCGTCAAGGCCCTGCACCCCGATGTGGACGAGATCACCTTCGTCGCCCTGGACGGTCAAGTGCGGGCGAGTTCGAATGCCGACCCGAACGCTGCGCCACCCAACCTGGCGACCGAAGCGGCGTTCGTCGAATCGGTGGCCGAACTCACCCTCAAGTCGACCATGCTGATGACCCGGCCGCTGCGCGGGCCGGTACGCCGGCACAACCGGCCCGGGGGTCGTGTGAACGTGCAACTCGCCGCCACCACGAGGCGCCTGCGCCTGCGCCTGCGCCTGCGCCTGCGCCTGAGCGTGTGCGACAGCGGCCTGGGCATGAGCCAGCACCAGCTCGACACCCTGTTCGAGCCCTTCAACCGCTTGGGTGCGAGGCGTCGATGATCGAAGGCACGGGCATCGGTTTGGTCATCGCGCGCAACCTCGTCGAGTTGATGGGCGGCACGCTGAAGGTGCGCAGCCAGGCGGGCGTGGGCAGCGAGTTCAGCGTCGAACTGCCGCTGACCCGCGCGGCTGCGGCAACGCCCGGCGCGGCTTCGGCCCCGTCGCCCGCCGACACCTTGCCCGCCACGCTGGCCGGCCGCGTGCTCTACGTCGACGACGACGAGGTCAACCGGCTGTTGATGCAGGCCTATCTTGGCGTACGCGCCGGCATCGAGTTCCATGCGGGTGAACGGTGAACGGTGAGCGGTGAGCGACGGGCAGACCGGCATCGCCCACGCGCGCGAAGCCCGGCCCGACATCCTGCTGATCGACCTGATGATGCCCGGCATGAGCGGCCTAGAGGTCTTGCAGGCCCTGCGCGCCGATGCGATGCTGCGCCGCATCCCGTGCGTGGCAGTGTCCGCGAATGCTATGCCGGAAGAGATCGGCGAAGCGTTGGCGGCGGGCTTCGACAGCTACCTGACCAAACCCCTGTCGCTGCAGGCGCTGCTGGCCGAGATCGGGCGGCTGCTGTAGCACCCGCCGCACCCGCCGCACCCGCCGCGCCCACCGCGCCTACCGTGATGAAGCGCGGCCCACCAACTGCGGCGAGAATTCCCCCGAACATCCACCGCCATCACCTTCAGGAACCCCCATGAAAACCAAAGCCGCCGTCGCCTGGAAAGCAGGCCAACCGTTGACCATCGAAACCGTTGACCTGGCCGGCCCGCGCGCCGGCGAAGTGCTGATCGAGGTCAAGGCCACCGGCATCTGCCACACCGACTACTACACCTTGTCGGGCGCCGACCCGGAAGGCCTGTTCCCGGCCATCCTCGGCCATGAAGGCGCGGGCATCGTCGTCGATGTCGGCCCTGGCGTGACCAGCTTGCGCAAAGACGATCACGTCATCCCGCTCTACACACCCGAGTGCCGGCAGTGCAAGTTCTGCCTGTCGCGCAAGACCAATCTGTGCCAGCTGATCCGCGGCACGCAAGGCAAGGGCCTGATGCCGGATGCGACCAGCCGCTTCTCGATGGACGGCAAGCCGATCCTGCACTACATGGGCACCAGCACCTTCAGCAACTACATCGTCGTGCCCGAGATCGCCGTCGCCAAGGTGCGCTCCGACGCGCCCTTCGACAAGATTTGCTACATCGGCTGCGGTGTCACCACCGGCATCGGCGCAGTGATCTTCACCGCCAAGGTGGAACCGGGCGCCAATGTGGTCGTGTTCGGCCTCGGCGGAATCGGCCTGAACGTGATCCAGGGCGCGAAAATGGTGGGTGCCGACAAGATCATCGGCGTCGACCTGAACCCCGAGCGCGAAGCCATGGCGCGCAAGTTCGGCAT
>CANJKD010000262.1 GCA_947474415.1 Burkholderiales bacterium
GACGTTCTCGAACGCACAGCGGAAGTAGCGCTCGTAGCTGTCTTGCTCCACATAGCCGATGTGCGGTGTGCACACGGCGTTCTCGAGCCGCAGCAGCGGGTGGCCTTGCAGAATGGGCTCGCTCTCGAACACATCGACCGCCGCCATGCCGGGGCGTCCACGGTTCAGGGCCGAGACCAGCGCGTTCTCCTCGATCAGTTCGGCGCGCGAGGTGTTCACCAGCAGTGCGGTTGGCTTCATGCGCGACAGCGCATCGAACTTGACGACCCCGCGCGTGCTGTCGTGCAGCCGCAGGTGCAGCGTGATCACGTCACAGGTCTCGAAGAAGGCCTCGCAACTGGGCGCCACCATCAGCCCGTCGAGTGCAGCCTTGGCGCGCGCCGATTCGCTGCCCCAGACCGTGACCTGCATGCCGAAGGCCCGGCCATATCCGGCCACGAGCTGGCCGATTCTGCCGTAGCCCCAGATGCCGAGCGTCCTGCCCTCGAGCACCATGCCGAGCCCGAAATTGGGCGGCATCGAGGCCGCCTTCAGTCCCGACTGCTGCCACGCGCCGTGCTTGAGGTTGCCGATGTACTGCGGCAGGCGCCGCATCGCCGCCATGATCAGGGCCCAGGTCAGCTCGGCCGGCGCGGTGGGCGAGCCCACGCCCTCTGCCACCGCGATGCCCAGCCGTGTGCAGGCCTCCACGTCGATGTGCGTGCCGACCTGGCCGGTCTGTGCGATGAGTTTCAGTTTGGGCAGCTTCTCCAGCAGCTGGCGCGGAAAGTGAGTGCGCTCACGGATCGGCACCAGCACTTCCACATCACGCAACCGCACCGACAACTGGCCGCTGCCCTTGACGGTGTTGGTGAAGACCTTGGCGTTGAGCGGTTCCAGCAAAGTGGCGCACTTGAGCTTGCGCACTGCATCCTGGTAGTCGTCGAGGATGATGATGTTCACGGAGAGGCGGGTACCGGAAAGGTGATGCTGGCGGAGTGGCCGGGGCCGGGTCCAGAGAGGCCACGATTGTGCACGCGCCACACGCAGCCTGTACGATGCTTGCCCCCTACCCCTCTGCGGAGACATCCATGTCCATCACCTTGCATTCGGCCAGTGTGCCGGTGTTCGTTCGCCTGCTCGACAACCTGCTGGTCTGGCTCGACAAGGCCGAAGCCCATGCGGCTGCGAAGAAGTTCGACCCCTCCGTGTTGCTCGCGGCCCGCCTTGCGCCCGACATGCTGCCGTTCACGAAGCAGGTGCAGATCGCCTGCGACAGCGCGAAGTTCTGCATCGCACGGCTGGCGGGCGCCAATGCGCCGAGCTTCGACGACAGCGAGGCCAGCATCGCCGAGCTGCGCGAGCGGGTGGCCAAGACCATCGCGTTCATGCAGTCGGTGAGCGCTGCGCAGGTCGACGGCAGCGAAGAGAAGGACGTGGTGATTCCACGCCGTGACGGCTCAATGACGATGAAGGGCGAGGCCTACCTGAAGCACTACGCCACGCCGAATTTCTACTTCCACGTCACCACGGCCTACGCGCTGCTGCGCCACAACGGGGTCGAACTCGGCAAGATGGACTTCCTCGGCGCGCCGCCGAAGTGACGGTGCCGGCCCGGGCGGCGTTGCGCGCGGGTCCGGCTCGGCGACATGCCGTGAAAGCGCCATGCCGGCGTAAAGCGGCGTACCGAAAAATCGGCTGCTCATGGTCGGCCTTCGCAGGTGCGCAAGGCGCCGAAGCCTGAGCGCGGCGCACGGGTCGGAAAGTGTCGGTTCAGGAGCGCCAGGCGGCGTGTCGCTTCGGCTTGATCATGCTGGCACGCCACGTGGTTGAACACCGCCAGGCGCCAGTGCCAGAGTTCATGCAACGAGCGGGCGCTGCGGATCCTGTTCACCGCATCGCGGGCCTGTTCGGTGCGGATGTCGCTCAGGCTGTGTGCGAACTCGTTGCGCACGCCTTCGAACGGCACGGCGCCGGCGATGACTTTCGATGAATCGGCCTGACGCGTGGCGGCGAGCAGGCTCGGACAGGCGATGTCGATCCAATGGCCCAGGCGTTCGCGCCAACCGGCGCTGAAGGGCAACCGCGCGACCCGGCCCGACGCGGGTGGACACACTTCAACACGTTGCTGCGTCGGCCGGGCACCTGGCCCCAGCAACCTGGAGCCCGCGACGGCGAGGCGGCGCACCGGCTGCCACCCGTTGCGCAAGACGATTTGAAACATCGAGAGTCCCATGGCCTGGCAGAGGTGCCGGGCTGGGATCGATTGTTTGGGTTCACGGCTTGGCTGAAGCCGTGAACAAAGCCTCAGAACACGGCCAGATCTGTGGCCGACGGGGCGCCGCTGTTGAAGCGCCCGGTGCACGGAGGTTCGGCTAGATTTTCCCGAACAAGGCCTTGCGCTGCGGCGTGTAGTGCCACCACGGCGCGGCCGGTGCACCGCGCATGAAGTCGGTGGCAGCCATGAAGGTGTCGAGCACGCAGGGGTCGTGGCGCTGGTCAGTGGCGGCGCATAGCGTACGGTAGAGCACGAACGCGTCTTTGCCGCGCAGTTCGGCCGGGTGCTCGATGCCGATCAGCCGCAGGTCGGCGGCGAGCGAAGGGCCGATGTTGGGCAACTGCTCCAGTGCATGACATTCGGCCGCGCTGGCCGCCTTCGGTGACTTGATGACGGCGGCCATGCTCGCTCGCTACACCATCATGTGGTTGCGGATCAGCCCGACCGCCAGGCCTTCGAGCGCGAAGCCCAGGTCTTCGGCGTCGGTGCCAGTGGGCACGAAGATGGTTTTGAAGTCGGGATTCTCGGCCAACAGTTCGATCCCCGCGCGGGTGCGCCGGAACCGCTTCACGGTCACGTCGTCGCCGAGGCGGGCGACGACGATCTGGCCGTTCTTTGCGTCGGTGGCCTTCTGCACCGCGAGCAGGTCACCGTCGATGATGCCGGCGTCGCGCATGCTCATGCCGCGCACCTTCAGCAGGAAGTCGGGCCGACGCGGGAACATGCTGGCTTCCAGCAGGTAGGTCTGGTCGACATGCTCCTGCGCCAGGATCGGGCTGCCGGCGGCTACGCGGCCGATCAGCGGCAGGGTGAGCTGAGCGAGGCTGGGCAGGGGCAGGCTGTACTGCTTGCCACGCGCCTGATTCAACTGGCGCAGGGTTTCAGACTGCAAGCGGATGCCTCGGGACGTACCGCCGACGAGTTCGATCACGCCCTTGCGCGCCAGCGCCTGCAAGTGCTCTTCAGCCGCGTTCGCCGACTTGAAGCCCAGTTCGGCCGCGATTTCCGCACGCGTGGGCGGTGCGCCGGTGCGTTCGATGGCACTCTGAACGAGTTCGAGCACCTGTTGCTGGCGGTCGGTGAGTTTCGGTGTTTCCTGCACGAGAATTCCTCGGGATAGGGCGCGGTGTCGATACGCTTGTGGGAAGCTTGTCTCGCCGCATGTTGTCTTTGGCAATCCGGCATTTGCATCAGGCTGGCAATTCATCCAGTGGCTGTATTTTCATCCAGCTCCAGAAAAAATGCAAAACATTGATTCGAAAGTGATCGTGCTTGGCACCGGCGGCACGATTGCCGGCACATCGTCTGATGCGGGCGACAACGTCGGCTACTGCGCCGCGCAGATCGGGGTGGCGGCGCTGGTGCACGACGTGCCGGCGCTGGCAGGCCTGGCGATCGAGGCCGAGCAGGTGGCGCAGCTCGACAGCAAGGACATGAGCCACGCGGTGTGGGGTGAACTCGCGCTGCGCTGCGCGCACCACCTGGCGCGCGCTGACGTCTGCGGCATCGTCATCACCCACGGCACCGACACCCTGGAAGAAACGGCCTGGTTCCTGCAGCGCGTGCTCGCGCCGGCCAAGCCCGTCGTGCTGACGGCAGCGATGCGCCCGGCCACCGCCTTGCAGGCCGATGGCGCGCAGAACCTGCTCGACGCGGTGCGGGTGGCGCGCCTGCCGGGTGCGTGTGGCGTCGTGGCAGTAACGGCCGGGCAAGTACACGGCGCGCGCGATGTGCGCAAGGCTCACCCTTACCGCATCGATGCGTTCAACGCGGGCGACGCAGGCCCCATCGGCCTCATCGAGGAAGGCGAGTTGCGCCAGTTCCGGCCCTGGCCGCAAGGTGAGGCTTTGGGGCTGGGCGTGTTGCCGTCGGGTGATGCGTCGGGCTGGCCGCAGGTCGAGATCGTGACCAGCCATGCCGGTGCGAGTGGCGCCGTGGTGCGGGCCCTGTGCGGCATCGGCGTGCGCGGCTTGGTGGTGGCGGCCACCGGCAACGGCACGTTGCACCACGACCTAGAAGCGGCGCTTTTCGAAGCGCAGGCACAGGGCGTCGCCGTGCTGCGCAGCACGCGCTGCCGCGACGGCCGCGTGCTCGCCACCGGCCACGCCACCTTGCCGTCGGCCGGCGACCTCACGCCCGAGAAGGCGCGGGTCGAATTGATGCTGAGTCTGATGCTGCCCGTGTGACCCGCCGCAAAGCCGGGTCTCGGTCTCTCAGGCGACCGTCAGGGTCACGTCGATGTTGCCGCGGGTGGCGTTCGAGTACGGGCACACCGCATGGGCGGCCTGCACCAGTGCTTCGGCGGCGCCGCGTTCCATGCCGGGGATGGTGACGGCAAGCGCGACCTCGATGCCGAAGCCGGCCGGGATCTGGCCGATACCCACCGAGGCGGCGATCGAGGTGTCGGCCGGCAAGGTGATCTTCTGCGTCATCGCCACATGCTTCAGCGCACCGATGAAGCAAGCCGAATAGCCGGCCGCGAAGAGCTGCTCGGGATTCGTGCCCGCGGCGCCGTTGCCACCGAGTTCCTTCGGCGTGGTGAGCGTCAGGTGGAGCACGCCGTCGGGTGACGTCGCGGTGCCGGCAC
>CANJKD010000263.1 GCA_947474415.1 Burkholderiales bacterium
CATTGCAGCGCGTTCGAGCCCTCGCTCGACGCCTGGGTCAAGAAACTGCCCGCCGACGTGGCATTCCAGCGCGTGCCGGTGCCCTTCCTGATGAACCCCGAGAACTTCCAGCGCACCTACTACGCGCTGCAGACCATGGGCCAGGTCGATGCGATCCAGCGCAAGATGTTCGCGGCCGTGCACGTTGAACACTTGCGCCTCGACAAGCCTGCCGACATCGCCGCACTGATGGCGAAGAACGGCATCGACGCCGCTAAGTTCCTCGATGTCTTCAACTCGTTCTCGGTCGCGAACAGCGTGACCAAGGCGAAGCGCATGACCACCGCCTTCAAGATCGACGGTGTGCCCACGCTGGCCGTCCAGGGGCGCTACCTCACCTCGCCGGGCCAGGCCAACGGGCCCGAAGGTGCACTGGCGGTGGCCGACTTCCTGATCCAGCGCGCACGCAAGTCCTGAGATTCACCCAGGGCCGGCGCCGCTTCAGCGCCGGCTCTTCGCCTTGCGCCCATCGAATTCGGCGAGCTGGGTTTTCAGCAGCAGCAGCAGCACGCGCGCATTGGCTTCAGTCAGGCTCAGCACCGTGGTGGGAATGCCCTCGTCGCGCGGCGGCGTGCTCTGCACCAGCGCATCGACCTGCGCGCGAATCAGGCCGTTGCTGTTCGTCATCGCCTTGACGCGCTGAATCTCGATCTGATAAGTTTTCAAGTGGCTTCCTCCGCAAGCTCGCAATTGTCGGGTGCGTCGGGTGCGTCGGGTGCGTCGGGTGCGTCAGGTGCATCGGCCGCATCGGCGGCCACGCCTCCCAGGCCCAGCAGTTCGAGCACCCGCAACGGCTCGTTGACGGTGCGTACCAGGGCAAACGCGGCGTCGGCCTGCGGGTGCCGGCGGCGCAAATAGTTGAGCCACTGCTTGAGCCGGCCGGCGCGGGCGCGCGGCTCGATGTGGGCGGCAACAAGACGCCAGAAATCGCGGATCAACGGCAGCAGTTCGTGCCACGGCAGACCCACCGCAGCTGCGTCGATTTGATCGCCCGTCGGCCGCGCTGCATTCGCCTTGATCGCCCATGCCAGGCCGGGGTCGCAGACCATGCCGCGGCCGATCATCAAGGCATCGCAACCCGAAACCTCACGGCAGCGCTGCGCGTCGGCCACCGACCAGATTTCGCCATTCGCGATCACCGGAATCGCCACCGCAGCGCGAATGCCGGCGATGTGCTCCCAGTACGCTGGCGGCCGGTAGCCGTCGAGCTTGGTGCGGGCATGCACGACCAGCTCATCGGCGCCGCTGGCCTCGATCGCCAGCGCGCATTCGATCGCCCCGCTCGCATCGTTCACGCCGAGGCGCATCTTGGCCGACACCGGCACGTCGGCCGGCACCGCGCGCCGCACCGCGCCGACGATACGCGCCAGCAGTTCGGGGTCGTCGAGCAAGGCCGCGCCGCCGCCGTGGCGGTTCACGATCTTCGCCGGGCAGCCGAAGTTCAGGTCGATGCCAGCCGGCCGCAAAGCCGCCAGTTTTGCGGCGTTTTCGGCCAGGCAGACCGCATCGGAGCCCATCAGCTGTGGCCGCACCGGCACGCCGGCCGGCGTGCGGCTGCCATGGTTCAGCTCGGGCACGACGCGGGTGAACACGCGGTCGGGCAAGAGCGTGCCGGTGACGCGGATGAACTCGGACACGCAGCGGTCGACACCGCCGGTGCGCGTGAGGATGTCGCGCAGCGTGAAGTCGAGCAGCCCTTCCATCGGGGCCAGCAGCAAGGTCATCGGCCGGTCAGCGGCAGGCGAAATTTTCAACATGGGTGCGTAGTGTATGAAGCCGCACCTGGGTTCGACACGAAGCAGCCGCCAGCTTCCGATACAGTCGCGTCGATTCATTTCGAGGATGCAGCCATGAACCTGATCTATGTGGGCGACCCGATGTGCTCGTGGTGCTACGGCTTCGCGAAGCCGCTGGACGAATTGCTGGCCGACCCGCAGGGCGCCGCGCCGCTACAGCTCGCCATCATCGTCGGCGGGCTGCGGCCCTTCACGACCGAGCCGATGGCCGCCGACAAGGCCACCGAGTTGGCCGGCCACTGGCACCACGTCGAGGAAGCGAGCGGCCAGCCGTTCTCGAAGGCGCCGCACACGGCCCTGAACCTGCCCGGTTTCGTCTATGACACCGAGCCGGCGAGCCGCGCAGTGGTGACCGTGCGCAGCCTCTGGCCGCAGCAGGTGTGGAAGTACTTCAAGGCGGTGCAGCACGCGTTTTACACCGAGGCCCGCAACGTCACCGAGCCCAGCGTGCTGGCCGATGTGGCCGAGCAACTCGGCATGCCGCGCGCCGAGTTCGCACATGCCTTCGCGTCGCAGAAGATGCGCGACGCAACGCTGGCCGACTTCCAGCGATCGCAGGACTGGGGCATCCGCGGCTTCCCTACCCTGGTGGCCGAGCACGGCGATCATTTGCACCTGGTCGGCAGCGGCTACATGCCCATCGACACCCTGCGTGACCGGCTCACGGCTGCGACCACGCCGCACGAACACTGAAGCGCTGGTTCGCTGCGCAATCCACGACTCCCGACCCCAACCCACCTTCGATACCCGACCGATGAAAACCAAGCACCTGCTCTCGTTCGCCCCCATTCTTGCTGCGCTCGTGTCGTTCGCGACTCTGGCCCAGACCGACCCTGCGCTGACCGCAGCTGCCAAGGAACCCGGCGCTGTCACCTCGCCCACCGGCCTCGTCTACCGGTCATTGAAAGACGGCACTGGCGCCAGCCCGACCGCCGCCGACACGGTGAAGGTGAACTACCGCGGCACCTTCCCGGATGGCCGCGAATTCGACAGCTCCTACAAGCGCAACGAGCCGGCCCAGTTTCCGCTCGGCGGCGTCATTCCGTGCTGGACCGAAGGCGTGCAGCGCATGAAGGTCGGCGGCAAGGCGAAGCTGACCTGCCCGGCCGCCATTGCCTACGGCTCACGCGGCGCGGGCGGCTCGATCCCGCCGAACGCGACGCTTCACTTTGAAGTCGAACTGCTGGAAATCGCGAAGCGCTGATCGGCGAGTTTGGGCGAGGGCCAGAGCGGCGGTGCGCCCCGGCGCGCCAACACCTCAGCCCTTGCCGGGCTCGATGATCAGCTGGTTGTCGACGTTGACCACGCCCTTCACGGCCAAGGCCAGCGCGCTCGCGTGATCGCGTGAAGACCTGCTGCGTGCCGTGCCGCGCAAGGCAACGCGGCCGCTGTCGGTTTCGACGCTGATCTTCAACGCGCTCAGGTCCTTGTCCTTGGCCAGCTCGGCCTTGACGGTGGTCGTGATGACGGCGTCACTCACTTTGCCGTTGATCTTGTCGCCGGTGACCTTGGCTGATTCTTTCGCTTCCTGGGCCGCGGCGGTAACGGCCTCCTTCGCTTGTGTCATGCCTTTCCAGGCCTCGGCGCTCACTTCCTTGGCATCTTTCTTGACTTGGGAGGCGGCGGTGTCGGTGGCGGTCTTGACATCGGTCTGGTCCTGCTGGCTGCTGCCCGCGATGGCCGTGGCCGCAGCCAGCCCGGCAATCGACACGAGCTTCAAGAAACGGGGTTTCATCGCGGTTGTCCTCGAACGGTGGCCGCCGTGGCGCGATCAGTTTCAACCGCCTTCAGCGCCATGGTTGACGGTGCGAAAGGGTATGGTTCGAGGATAAAAGCCTGCGCCCGGCGGCGCCGTCGGTTGAGCGGAGCTTTGGATGTCGGACGATGCCGACGGCCACCACGGGGTCAGTGCGGGACGGCCGGTCGAATTGACGGATAGGCAAATTCGCGGCCGACCACGGCACGCGCGTAGAGGTAATTTTCCAGCGCGCTCTCGCTAAGCGAGTCGAGCGGCACATGGCCCTCGGCGTCACACGGAAACGACAGGGCACGGCCCTCGTGGAACAGCGACTGGTAGCGAATCTCGAAACAAGCGTTCATGGTGTGAACCCCTCGAAGAACGTCGACCTCAGGAACAAGGCCGCGTGGTTCAAGTATCGGCACGAGACCACGATCCTGCTGTCAGGCCAGCGCGCCCCTTCGTGTCGGCGAAACGCCATGCCCGGCGTCGGCGCCCGGGCTGCGCGGCCCGGGTCACGATAATCGGGGATGACCCGAATCGAAACACCAACCGCCTCGACCGCCACCCCCGCCGGGCCGTCCTTCAGCCTGCTGCCGCTGAAACCCGCCCAGCTCGACAACCTGACTCAGCTCGGCTACCTGTCGATGACGCCGATCCAGGCCGCGAGCCTGCCGATCGCGCTGGCCGGCCACGACCTGATCGCCCAGGCGCAAACCGGCAGTGGCAAGACCGCCGCGTTCGCGCTGGCGCTGCTCGCGAACCTGAACCCTGCGCTGCGGCCTGCGGCCGGCGACGCCCAGTTCGCGGTGCAGGCGATGGTGTTGTGCCCGACCCGAGAACTCGCCGACCAGGTGGCGCAGGAGATCCGGCGCCTGGCACGCAGCGAAGACAACATCAAGGTGCTGACGCTGTGCGGTGGCGCGCCGTTGTACGCGCAGCGCGCCAGCCTGGAGCACGGCGCGCACGTGGTGGTGGGCACGCCGGGCCGCATCATGGACCTGCTGGAACGCGGCAGCCTGCAGATCGACGCCCTGAACACGCTGGTGCTCGACGAGGCCGACCGCATGCTCGACATGGGCTTCTTCGCCGACATCGCGACCATCGCGAAGCAATGCCCGAGGCAGCGCCAGACGCTGCTGTTCTCGGCCACCTACCCCGAAGGTATCAAGGCGCTGAGCCAGCAGTTCCTGCGCACGCCGAAGGAAGTGAAACTGGCCGCCCAGGTGCAGGCCGGCCAGATCGAGCAGCGCTGCTAC
>CANJKD010000264.1 GCA_947474415.1 Burkholderiales bacterium
CCGGGCGCAGCGGGTCGACCGGCACCGGTGCTGGCACCGCTGCCATGGCTGCATTACCCGATGCTTGCGCGGTGGGGGTCACGGCCGGGCCGGCCGCTGCGGTTGAGTCGGCTCGCAACGTGGCCGCCGACCGCGTGGCTTCTGGCGCTGACGGGGGCGAGGGTGAGGGTGAGGGTGAGGGCGAGGAGAAACCACCGGGTGTGGCGCAGGCAGCCAGCAACAGCGGCAAGGTCAGCAAGCCGCTGCTCACAAGTCGCCTCAGGTGGCCGGGGGTGAAGTGTGTGGGGGTCATCGAAACTCGTTTTTTCATTTGCGCGGCGTGGCCGGTACCGCGGCGGCGTCACGGGATGGCGTGCCGTGCTCGCGCGCTCTGTTGGCCCCGGCAGGGTCGCCGCAGCGCAGGAAGGGGTTGACCGGCCGCTCCCATGCGACCGACGACGGCAAGGTGGGCAGGCCGCTGGCGCGGCGCGATTCGCAACACGCCATGGACGCCGCCAGTTCCACATTCGCCGTCTCGACGGCGCGCGCGAACTTGAGGTTGGACCATGTGTATTCATGGGCGCGGCGTGCGCCCGTCCCGCCCGGCCGTTCGGCCCGCAATGACGGCGAATGGTGTATCCGGGCTGGCGCGCCATCGAACAGCCGGCCGCAGCCGCCGGAGAACAGCGTGTCGCCGCAGAACAGGATGGGCGCATTGCGCGCCGGCGCAATGCAGTACACGATGTGGCCGCCGGTGTGACCCGGCACGTCGATCACCTCGAAGCGCAGCCTCAGCACATCGACGTGTTCGCCATGTTCCAAAGGCACGAACGGTTGGAGAATGCATCCGCGTTTCGGGCCGCAGACGGGGCCTTGTAAGTGCGGGCGAAGTGCGTCGACGCCGCCGACGTGATCGGCGTGGTGGCGGGTCACTAGAATCGCCTCGAGCACCAGCGGGTTGGCCGCGAGCGCCGCGAGCACTGGCGCCGAATCACCCGGATCGACGACAAGGGGTTGGTGGCCATCGTCGAGCATCCAGATTTAGTTGTCGGTGAAGGCAGGCAGGGCAGTCAGGTTCATGGCGGAACGCGCGATTATAGGTTTGGCTGACTGGTTCAAGACTCCTGCGGGTTGTTACGTTCTGCAGTGGGAACAGGCCCATCTCGACACCGCCGTGGCCGACCTGTTTGGCTTCCATGCATTGCAGCTCGGCCTGCCCGAACTAGACGCCTTGCGCGCCAACCGCATGCCGCACCGCTGGGTCGGCACCGAGTCCGCGGCGGGCGCGCAGACTGCCGGTGCTGGCCCCGCAGCGCAGATACGCGCCGCCATCGCGCTGCATTGCGACTTCGACGCCTTGCCTTTCGACGCCAGCAGCCTCGACCTCGTGGTTCTGCCCCACGCGCTCGAACTGGCGCGCGACCCGCACCTCGCCTTGCGCGAGGTCGAGCGCGTGCTGGTGCCCGAAGGGCGGGTGGTGATCGTCGGTTTCAACCCGTCGAGCCTGTGGGGCGCTCACCACTCGCTGGGCTGGCTGCGACGGCGCCTGGGGTTCGGTACGAAGCGCGACCTGTTCCTGCCGGATGCCGGCGAGTTGCTCGGCTATCGTCGCTTGCGGGATTGGCTGCGGCTGCTCAGCTTCGAGGTCGAGGCCGGGCGCTTCGGCTGCTACCGGCCGCCGCTGGCGTCGCGCCAATGGCTGTCGCGCTTCGCGTGGGCCGACCGCGTGGGTGAGCGCTGGTGGCCGGTCTTCGGCGCGGTCTACTTCGTCGTCGCCGTCAAGCGCGTGCGCGGCATGCGGCTGGTAGGGCTGGCGCGCGCCGGGCGCAGCACGCTGCAGGGCGCTGCGGCGCCCGCCACGCTGGGCAACCACAAGAGCAACTCAACCCACATAAACAACGCGACGAGATGGAATGAATTCAGCTGAAGCAACGATCAAGCGGCCGCACGTCGTCGTCTACACCGATGGCGCATGCAAGGGCAACCCTGGCCGGGGTGGCTGGGGTGCGTGGTTGAAGACCGCCGAACACGAGAAGGAATTGTTCGGGGGTCAACTGCTGACGACGAACAACCGCATGGAGCTGACCGCCGTGATCGAGGCGCTGGCTTCGCTAAAGCGCACCTGCGATGTGGTGGTGCACACCGACAGCGAATACGTCCGCAAAGGCATCACCGAATGGATTCACAACTGGAAGCTGCGCGGCTGGAAGACTGCCGACAAGAATCCGGTGAAGAACGCTGATCTCTGGCAACGGCTCGACGCCTTGCGCAATCTGCACCAAGTGGAGTGGCGCTGGGTCAAGGGCCATTCCGGTGACCCGGGCAATGAGCGCGCCGATGCGCTGGCCAACCGGGGCGCAGCGGTGGCCGCGTAGATGGCGCACCCGGCACCGGCGTACCGGCGCGACCCGCCAAGCGGGTGCACGTGCCGCTTGGGGTGGCCCGGCGCCGGCCCGTGAAGGATGGCGCACCCGGCACCGGCGTACCGGCGTCACCCGCCAAGCGGGTGCACGTTCCGCTTGGGGTGGCCCGCAACGCTGCACGCTCAGAGAAGGCCGCGTTCGATGTCCATAAGTTGGAAGCGCACCAGGGCGAGGTTTGTGCGGTGCTTGTCGAGCAAGGCCACCAGAAAGAGCTCCGGGTAGCGCGACAGCGTTCGCATGACCTGCTGACGCGGGCCGGCACTGGTCATCACCTCGTCGATTTGCTCCGGCAAACCCATGCTGCGTGCCGCCTGGCGGTGCGCGCGCAGCACCTGGGCGCAGGCAGTTGCGGCCACGTTCATGTCGACTGGCCGGTCTTCGCGGCTTTCGCGCGCCAGCACGAGGCCGGTGGAGGAGTCGACCACCGCGCAGCCGAGCAGGCCTTCGAGCGCGAGCATGCCGGTCAGGGCTTGGCGCGCCCGCACGGGGTCGAGCACCGGGCGGGAAACGCGCACCACGGGGGGCAAGGTGCCACCGCGCGCGGTGTCGGAGCCGGTGAACAAGGCGCCGGTACCCACGACCACGCCGCTCGCCACGGCAGGCCCGGCTGGCGTGGTGGCGCCCAGTTCGCTGACCTTGATCGGAAAGTCACTCATGCCCATCAGCGGGGGGTTTGCCGATGGCTCCCAGCCCGGCTGCGACCTCACCTGGTTCCACATGCCGAGCATCGCGTTCCACACCGAAGACGCGCCGGTCATCGATTCGCTCAGCACATGCACATGCAAGCGTCCCGGCCACACCACAGCGCCGACCTTGTTGGCGATCCAGGCCGCGTTCGGCGGCAGCATGAACAGCAGGTGGGGGCAGCGCCAGGTGGGAAGCATGGCGGCAGAGTGCAGGGCTTCGAGCAGGGCGTCGATGGCGTGCGGCTGCATCGGGCCGATGATCACGGCGGTCATCTGGCTGCGCTCCATCAGAGCGACCGGAACTCCGGCGTTGTCGCTGCCGGGGGCGCGCACGTCAGCGTGATAGATGCGCAGCGCATCTTCATGGCGCCGCACCAGCGTGGTTCGTTCGATGGTGGCGAGCGTGCGCAATGTGGAGTGTTCACGCAAGTGCAGGCGTTCGATCGGCCGGCCGCCCGCGTCGGACAGCGCCTTGATCACGGCCGATGCCCACACGCCGGCCGGGTCGAGCAGGGTGATGAGCGAGGTGGCGGTTTCCAGGTCGGCGCGGGTGTTGGCGAAGTGCTCACGGATGGCCTGCGCGGCCGACCCTGTCACGACCAGATCATGCGAGTGGCGGTCGACCATCTGGCCGCGCGCGTTCACCTCGGTGGCGACAGACTCCATGATGGCGGTGGCCGCAAAGCCACTTTCCGGCTCGTCGGAGCTGGCGCTGCCGCGCTTTCTTCCACCCGGGCCTTTGGGCGAACCGAGGTCGCCGAACAAGGAGGAGAGCATGGAATTTCCTTCGGTGATGCGCCTGATTCAGCAGCACGCAAGCTGCTGTCCGCACATCGCAGAAGTTTAAAGACCCGTGGCGCCGCAGCCAATCCCTATGGCGCCGGTTGTTCGAAACTCTTGTTGCAAGCGGTTCGGGCATTTGAATCCCGCTGCCATCGTGTCAGCTTGCCTAAAATGCGGGCACCTGCTGCCTTCCCGCCTTACCTTTTTGCCATGACAACCCTCACCGCGCCCGCCCATCCTGCCCGACGGGACGCGCAGCTCATCGGCCTGGTCGGCATGGCGCACCTGATCAGCCATTTCAGCCAGTTGCTGCTGGCGCCGCTGTTCCCCTGGCTGAAGGATGCGTTCAATGCCAGCTATGCCGAACTCGGCCTGCTGATGTCGATCTTCTTCGTCGTTTCTTGCGTTGTGCAGGCCTTGTCGGGGTTCGTCGTCGACCGCTTCGGGCCACGCCCGGTGCTGTTCGCGGGACTGGCGTTGCTGGGTGGCGCTGCGTTCGGCTTTGCGAACAGCCAGAGCTACGCCATGCTGGCGGCCTTCTCGGTGCTGGCCGGTGCCGGCAACGGCGTGTTTCACCCCGTCGATTACACCCTGCTGAACCGCAAGGTCCACCCGTCGCGGCTGGGCCATGCATTCAGCGTTCACGGCATCACCGGCAGCCTCGGTTGGGCGCTTGCGCCGGCAATGTTGGTGCCGCTGGCCCTCGCCTACGGCTGGCGCGTGGCGCTTATGTGTGCCGGTGCGCTGGCCTTCGCCGTGCTGGTCATTCTGTCGGTGAGCCGCGAACAACTCGCGCTCGACCTGGCGCCTGCTCGCGGGCCAGAAGCGGCCCACGATCACTCGGTTGTCGAGGGCAGCCTGGCGTTTCTGAAAATCCCAGCGGTCTGGATGTGTTTCGCGTTCTTCTTTTTCTATGCAATGGCGCTCAGCGGCGTGCAGGCTTTCGCGCCCGAGGCGGC
>CANJKD010000265.1 GCA_947474415.1 Burkholderiales bacterium
CGCCGATTCCGCTCTTGTGCAACCTCACGACTTGCTTTCGCCTTTCGTGAAGTTGCTCCAGTGTCTGTTTGCGCGCGTTCTCTTTGTCCATCCATCTTGGAGCTTACGTTCACCTAAAAGTTCCTATTTCTTTGGGCCGAATCAATAGGCGCGCCGCCAGGTTCACGGTGTCTCCTATGCAGGTGTAAGTGGCGCGTGCCTTGGTGCCGGTGTAGCCGGCCACCATCTCGCCGGTGGCGACGCCAATGCCGATCCTGATGGCGGCCTTGTTCGATGCCAGGCGCTGCTGGTTGAAGCCCTCGATCATCTCGATCATTTCCTGTGTCGCCCGCACCGCGCTGCCGGCATGGTCGGCCAACGGCAGCGGGGCCCCGAAGACCGCCATCAGGCCATCGCCGATCTGGTTGACGACGCCGCCATGGCCGCTGATGGCGTCGAACATCAGCGTGTAGTAGGTGTTCAGCAGTTCGATGGTTTCCTCGGGCGACTGCGATTCCACCAGCGCCGTGAAGCCGCGAATGTCGGCGAACATCACCGAAGCCGAGACGCGCTTGCCGCCGAGCGCGAAACCCGATTGCTGCAGGTCTTGCGCCACCTCGGAGGTGGCGAAGCGCCGCACCATTTCAGCTTGCTGATCGCGCAGCCGCTTCTTTTCCAGGCTCGCACCGATGCGTGCGCGCAGCAGCACCGGATTCACCGGCTTGCTCAGGTAGTCTTCCGCGCCGAGTTCGATGCAACGCACCACTTTCGCGATGCCTTCGAGCGACGAGGTCACGATCACCGGCAGGTCGCGCAACGTGCGGTCGGCGCTGAGCTGTTCGAGCACCTGGAAGCCGTCCATCTCGGGCATCTCGATGTCGAGCAGCAGCAGGTCGAAGGCGCCGGCGCTGGCATGACGGACCCGCGCGGTAGCGAAGGGACAGTGGCTGCGCCGCAGCCTAGATTCGCCCCTCGTCCCCTGCTGCAGGGAGTTTCTCTAGAGCTGCCGAGACCGCGCCAGCGGCGGGTTCTTCGCAAAGTAGCGCTGGATGCCCACGGCGAGCGCATGCACGAGTTGCGCCTGGTATTCGGGGTCTCGCAACTTGGCCTCTTCCTCGGGGTTCGAGATGAACGCCGACTCGACCAGGATCGACGGGATGTCGGGCGCCTTCAGCACCGCGAAGCCGGCCTGTTCGACGCTGCCCTTGTGCAACTTGCCGAGCTTGCCGATCTGGCCCAGCACCTCGCCGCCGAGCTTGAGGCTGTCGCGGATCTGCGCGGTGGTGCTCATGTCGAGCAAGGTGCGCATCACGGTGGCGTCTTTCGCGTTGATGTTGACGCCGCCCACCAGGTCGGCGGCATTCTCGCGGTTCGCCATCCAGCGCGCCGCAGAACTCGTGGCGCCGCCTTCGCTGAGCGCGAACACCGAGGCGCCGCGCGCCTGCGGCGTGAGGAACGCATCGGCATGGATCGACACGAACAGGTCGGCCTGCACGCGGCGCGCCTTGCGCACGCGTTCATGCAGCGGCACGAAGAAGTCGGCGTCGCGCGTCAGCATGGCGCGCATGTTGGGCAGCGTGTTCAGGCGGTCTCGCAGCTGCAGCGCGACGGCGAGCACCACGTCTTTTTCGCGCAGGCCGCTGGGGCCGACGGCGCCCGGGTCTTCGCCGCCATGGCCGGGGTCGAGGGCGATGACGATGAGGCGGTCGATCTTGCCCTGCGCGGCGGGCAGCAGGGGCACCGGAGTCTGGTACTGCGGTGCGGCCGGTGGCCGCGCGGCGGGGCCTTGTGCAGAGGCCAGTGGCGGCAGCGCAGTTGATGCGGCTGCCATGGGTGGCAACGTGGTGCCCGGCATTGCAGTGCCCGGCAGTGCGGGTCCCGGTATTGACACGGCAGACCCTGGCTTGTCGACCTTGCCGATGAACTCGCCGAGCGCGTCCTGCACGGTGCGGGCGGCCAGTTGCTCGGCCTGCTCGCGGTCGCGGATCAAGGCGAGCAGCGGGTCGCGTTCAACCGCCGGGTAGAGGTCGAACACGAGCCGGTTCTGGTAAGCGGCCACCGGCGCGAGCGTGAACAGCTGTGGTGTGGTGGGCTGCTTCAGGTCGATCACCAGGCGCACCACACGTGGCTGGTTCTGGCCGGCCCGTACACCGGCGATGAACGGGTCATCGGCGCGCACCTTGCCCACCAGGTCGCGCAATGGGGGGCTGAGTTCGAGGCCGTCGATGTCGATCACGAGCCGGCTCGGGTTTTCGGCCATGAAGTGGTGCTGCGCCAGGGGCGCATCGGACTCGATGGTCACACGCGTGTAGTCGGCCGCCGGCCAGACGCGCACCGCGACGACGACGGCGCCGAAGGCGAGGTCGCCGGCGCCGAGCAGCAGTGTCAAGGCGCCCATGCGGCCGAGGGCCTGGCGGCGGCCGATGCCGGTCGGCTGGTTCATCCGGGGAGGTCTGCGCCGAGCGACCCGAGAAGTTTCGCGCCGAGCGCGCTGAGGGCGCTGATGTGCACGGCGCGGCGCTCGTCGCTGTCGGCATCGATACCGGGCTCGATGGTGATGCGCAGGTCAGGCGCTGGCAGCAGGCCTGCGGCCTTCTCGGGCCACTCGGCGAGCTTCAGGCCGGGGCGGGCGAAGACGTCGCGAAAGCCGGCGTCTTCCCATTCCTGGGGGTCGTTGAAGCGGTAGAAGTCGAAATGCCGGATGTCGAACGAAGCGGCGTCGCCATCGTTCGGCCAGGGCACGTCGTATTCCTCCAGCACCGCGTAGGTCGGGCTCTTGACACGTCCCTGCACGCCCAGTGCGCGCAACAGATGGCGCACGAAGGTGGTCTTGCCGGCGCCCAGCGGGCCATGCAACTCGATGAAGGCATCATGCAGGCCGGCCCGGTTGGAAAAGGCGGCTCGCATCGCTGCGGCAAGCGCGGTGGCCGAGGCGGCACACGCGGCCTCGTCGGGCCAGTGCAGGGTGCGGGTTTGCGGTAGCGTCAAACGAAGGATTCCGGTCAAATGGATGAAGAGCGCCAGCGTTTGGATGAGGCTGACGGTGTGCTGCGGCTGCGGCGTGTCGTGGACGACCTGCGCGTGTCGGCCGCTGCGTTGGGATTTTCCCAGATCGGCGTGGCCGATGTGGACCTGTCGCACGCCGAGGCGGGCTTGCTGGCGTGGCTACACAACGGCTTTCATGGCTCGATGGCCTACATGGCGGCGCATGGCCTGAAGCGCGCGCGCCCGGCCGAACTGGTGCCGGGCACGGTGCGCGTGATCACCGCGCGCATGGACTACCTGCCGCGCGCCACCCCGGCCGAATGGCAGGCCATCGAGTGGCAGCGCATCGAAGACCCTCAGCAGGCGGTGGTGTCGATTTATGCGCGGGGCCGCGACTACCACAAGGTGCTGCGCGCCCGGCTGCAAAGGCTCGCCGACGGCCTGGCCGCGGCCGTGGGGCCGTTCGGCCACCGCGTGTTCACCGATTCGGCGCCGGTGCTCGAAGTGGAACTGGCATCGAAGAGCGGCATTGGCTGGCGCGGCAAGCACACGCTGAACCTGAGCCGCGAAGCGGGTTCGATGTTCTTCCTCGGCGAGATCTATGTCGACCTGGCTCTCCCCTTGACCGCGGCGGTGCAGGCGCATTGCGGCAGCTGCAGTGCCTGCATCGAGGTGTGCCCCACGCAGGCCATCGTCGCGCCCTACCGGCTGGACGCGCGGCGTTGCATCTCTTATCTGACGATCGAGCACGCGGGGCCGATTCCGATTGAGCTGCGGCCGCTGATCGGCAACCGCATCTATGGATGCGACGATTGCCAGCTCGTCTGCCCGTGGAACAAGTACGCGCGGGTCAGCGGCCTGCCCGACTTCGATGCGCGCGAGGCGGTCAGCGGCCAGACCTTGCTGGCGCTGTGGGCCTGGACCGAGGCCGACTTTTTGCGCCACACGGAAGGCAGCGCGATCCGCCGCATCGGCTTCGAGCGCTGGCAACGCAACCTGGCGGTGGCGATGGGCAATGCGCTTCGGGCGGGCGGTGCCGCAGATAACGAAGCGCCGCGCACTGCACTTCAGCGCGAGCTGCAAACGGCCTTGCGCGACGCCTTGCCGCAAGCCTCGGTGCTGGTGGCCGAGCACATCGGCTGGGCGCTGGAACAAGCGCTCGAACCGGCACCCGAACTGGCCCTCAGTGCAGCCAGACCAGCGCCGCCAGCCAGACCGGGATGCTGACCATGCCGAGCAGAGTCGACAGCGTCACCAGCCCGGCGGTGTAGCTGCCGTCGCCGCCCATGCGCGCGGCCAGCACGTAGGCGCTGGATGCGGTCGGCAGCGCGGCGAACAGCACCACCACCATGCGCTGCTCGGCGGGCAAGCCGAGCGCTGCGGTCAGGCCGATCGCGATCACCGGCAGCACCGCATGGCGCAAGGTCAGCAGTGCGGCCGCGAGCCACGGTGCAGCCTTCACGCCGCCCAGCCGCAGGCCGGCCCCGACCGCCATCAACCCGACCGGCAAGGCGGCCAGGCCGATGCGCTGCAAGGTGGTGGCCACGGGGTCCGGGAACTGCAGCCCGGCCAGGTTCGCCAGCAGGCCGCCCAGGGTACTGAGGATGAGCGGGTTGCGCACCAGTTCATGGCCATAGGAATGGCCACCGTGGCGCGCCAGCGGCCACACCGCCGCCACGTTGCAGAGGGGCACGCACAAGGCAATCATCAGCGCCGTCCAGGCCAGCGCCTGCGGCCCGCCTAGCCCGAGTTTGTCATTTGGCCCCGTCACCTTCAATGGAATCAACGACTTAGAGCGACATTTCCGCGCGTATGGCACTACGTTTTTGTAGTTGCCGCTGGTTGTCGAGCCGGCCTGAGCG
>CANJKD010000266.1 GCA_947474415.1 Burkholderiales bacterium
TCCTGGCGGCCTTCGTCAACGCGCTGCTGCTGCTGGTGGCGATGGGCTCGCTGGCCTGGGAAGCCATCGGCCGCCTGAGTGCGCCTGAGCCGACCCAGGGCGTCACGGTGATGGTGGTGGCCGGCATCGGCATCTTCATCAACCTGGGCACGGCGCTGCTGTTCATGCGCGGCGGCAAGGACGACCTGAACATCCGCGGCGCTTTCGTGCACATGGCGGGCGACGCGCTGGTGTCGGCAGGCGTGGTGGTGGCTGGCGCACTGTCGCTGTGGTTCGGCTGGGCCTGGCTCGACCCGGCCGCGAGCCTGGCGATTGCGTTGGTCATCGTGCTTGGCACCTGGGGCCTGCTCCGGCAGTCGCTGCACCTGATGTTCGACGGCGTGCCCTCGCACATCGACATCGACGCCGTGCGGCACCAGCTCGAAACGCTGCCGGGTGTGAGCCGCGTGAACGACCTGCATGTGTGGGCCACCGGCACGGCCGACGTGGTGCTGACCGCGCACCTGGTGATGCCCGAGGGCCATCCCGATGATGCCTTCTTTGAGCGCGCCACGCTGGCCCTGCGGGACCGCTTCCGCATTGGCCACGTGACGCTGCAGGTGATGCGCGAGCCTTTCATGACCTTGTGCAGCGGTGATGCGGTGGAGGTTGATGTACCGCGCTCTTCACCGCATTCGCACCCGCACGCCCACTGATCCCGCTGCACACTTCAACCTTTCACCGGGGCGGTCAATGAAGTTCAAAGACTACTACCAGGCGCTGGGCGTGGCGCGCGATGCGTCGCCCGACGACATCAAAAAGGCCTACCGCAAGCTGGCGCGCAAGTACCACCCGGACGTCAGCAAGGAGCCCGACGCCGAGGCCCGCTTCAAGGAGTTGAACGAGGCCAACGAGGCGCTGAAAGACCCTGAGAAGCGCGCCGCCTACGACCAGGCCGGCAGCCAGTGGGAGCGCCAACGCCAGGGCCGTGGCGCCGAGGCGGACTTCGAGCCGCCGCCGGGTTGGGATGCCGGCTTCGAGTACAGCGGCCGGGGCGACGACCCCTTCGACGCGCAGGACCACAGTGATTTCTTCGAGGCCTTGTTCGGGCGCAAGGCGGGCGGTGCAACGGCGGGCGGGGGTCCGAGGGCCGGCGCACGCCGCCCGCACATGCGCATGCCGGGGCAAGACCACCACGCCAAGGTGCTGATCGATCTGGAAGACACATACCGCGGCGCGCGGCGCAGCGTCTCGCTGCGCATGCCGGCGCTCGACGCGCAAGGCCATGGTGTGATGCAGGAGCGGCAGCTCGACGTGAGCATTCCGAAGGGCATCCGCGAAGGGCAGCACCTGCGGCTGGCCGGGCAGGGCGGGCCGGGCTTGGGCGGGCCAGGCGTTGGCGACGGGCCGGCCGGTGACCTGTTCCTCGAAATTGCCTTCAACCCCCACCCGGTCTACCGCGTCGATGGGCGCGACGTGTACTTCGATCTGCCGCTCACGCCATGGGAGGCGGCGCTCGGCGCGAACGTGAGCGCGCCGACACCCGACGGCCCGGTCGAGTTGACCATTGCACCCGGCTCGGCGGCGGGCCGCAAGTTGCGCCTGAAAGGCCGCGGCATTCCCGCCAGCGCGCCCGACACGCCTTCGGGCGATCTGTACGCCGTGTTGAGCATCGCACTGCCCAGCGCCGACAACGACAAGGCGAAGGCCGCCTACCGAACGTTCGCAGACGCCTTTGAATTCAACCCCCGCGTCCACCTGGAAGGATGATCCGCCATGAGTTCAATCCACCCATCACCCTGCGAGTTCGCCGTGGTCGAGGAAGACCTTCACCTGACCCTGGCGGAGCTGTGCCGCGCGAGCCGCGCCCCTGAGGCGCAAGTCCACATCTGGGTCATCGAAGGCGTGCTCGAACCGGCCGGCTCCCGGCCGGACGAGTGGCGCTTTGCCGGTGCCTCGCTGCGCCGCGCGCGGCTCGCCTGGCGGCTGACGCAAGACCTCGACATCAACCCGCCTGGCGTGGCGCTCGCGCTTGACCTGCTGGATGAGATTGCAGAACTTCGTGCCGGGCTGCGACGGCGCGGTGAAGCGTGAACATGAACACAAACACGAACACGAACACGAACAAGAGCGTCACCACCGCCCCGCTCACGGGCCTGCGCGCGGTGATCGTCGACCTCGATGGCACGATGATCGACACGATCGGTGACTTCGCCGTCGCGCTGAATGCCGTGCTTGCGGATCTGTCCTTGCCGCGCATCGAGCGCGGGTTCATCGAACGCACCGTCGGCAAGGGCTCGGAACACCTGATCCGCAGCACGCTGGCCGAGGTCGGCGCTGACGCCGCGCTCTATGCCCGCGCGTGGGCGCTCTACCAGCAGCACTACGAGGTCGTCAACGGCGCGCATTCGGTCGTGTTCCCTGGCGTGCCGGAAGGGCTGGAGTGGCTGGCCGCAACGGGCTTCAAGCTCGCCTGCCTGACGAACAAGCCAACCGCCTTCGCAGTGCCTTTGCTGCGCAAGAAGGGGCTCGACGGGTTCTTCTCGGCGGTGTTCGGCGGCGACGCGTTCGAGCGCAAGAAGCCCGACCCGCTGCCGCTGGTCCGCACCTGCGAAACGCTGGGCTTCGCGCCCGGGCAGACGCTGATGGTCGGTGATTCGAGCAACGATGCGCGCGCCGCGCGGGCCGCCGGTTGCCCGGTCGTGCTGGTGAGCTATGGCTACAACCACGGCGAGCCGGTGGCGGCAGTCGACACCGATGGCGTGGTGGATCGCCTCGATCAGTTGAGCGGGCTGATGGTGCCGCGTTCGTAGTTGTCGAGCCCGTCGTCGATGCGGGTGCAGAGCCAGCTGCGCCCGGCGTCTCAGTGGTTGCCGCCGTTCCCTGGCATCTTCGCGGCCTTGCCGAGCAGCGCGTCTTTCAGCCCGGCATCGGCCGGCGAATTGCCGAGCCAGATCTTCATCAGCAACGAATAGAACTCGGGCGCCTTGATCGGCTCGGCCGCCTGCTTACCGTTGATGAGAATGAGGGTGCCCGTGCCCGGTACCCATTCGACGGCGAACGAGTCGCCTTGGAAGAGTTTCTTGCGGCTGCAGAAGATGTCGCTCATGCGCATGATGCCGGCGATCAACTTCGAGAAGTCTTCGCGCGCTGCGTTCTGTTCCATGCCGCGGGTGAACAGCTTGCCGAGCTCGTTCGCATCGATCTCGCGCAACATCACGATCTGCAGATAGCGCGGCCCGCTGGTGGCGAGCACGGGCTCGGGCGTGGTGGCCTTCGCGCTCAGGTACAGCCCGGGCGAATAGACCTTGAAGATCGCCTTGCAGCGCACCCCGGCGCCGTTGAGTTGCAGCCGTACATCGCCGACCTGCAAGGTGGGCTTGAACTTGACGCCAGCCACTTCGGTGCTTTTGGCGCGGGCAGCCGCCGGGATTGTCGGCGCAGGGGCTGGCCGAGTTGAGGCCTGCTACACTTTTAGGCATGTTCACATCGCGCAAGTCGACAACTTTCGGCACAAGGTCGCAAGACCGGGGGGTTTGGCTCTGGCGGTGCCCCCGCGAGCGCGCCTGAGCGCCATGGCCTTGCAGCGGTCGGTGGACGGATTCTGGTAATCAGCCAGCAACCCGGCCCCGATTCCACCGGCGGCCCATTCGTCCCGTCGCATCCTGCGGCCCCGAATCAAATTGAGACGCTTGTCCGCCGGATCGCCGCGCGGCACCCGTCGGCCTGCGGAGGGCCATGAACATGATCACCGAACTCGAATTCAAGAGCCTCGCGGCGCAGGGCTTCAACCGCATCCCCTTGATCGTGGAAGCCTTTGCCGACCTGGAAACACCGCTTTCACTGTACCTGAAGCTGGCCTATGCGAGTGGCGGGGGAAAGCACAGTTTCTTGCTCGAATCGGTGGTGGGCGGCGAGCGTTTCGGGCGCTACTCGTTCATCGGCCTGCCGGCCCGCACGCTGTTGCGCGCGACCGGCTTCAACACCGAAGTGGTGTCCGACGGCGTCGTCGTTGAATCGCAGGCCGGCAACCCGCTCGACTTTATCGCCGAGTACCAGAAGCGTTTCAAGGTGGCGCTGCTCCCTGGCCTGCCACGCTTCTGCGGCGGGCTGGCCGGCTACTTCGGCTACGACGCGGTGCGCTTCATCGAGCCGAAGCTCGCGAACGCCGAAAAGAACGGCGACCGGCCTGACCCGATCGGCACGCCGGACATCTTGCTGCTGCAATGCGAAGAGCTGGCGGTGATCGACAACCTGTCCGGTCGTCTGTACCTGATCGTCTACGCGGACCCGGCAGAGGCCGAGGCCTTCCACACCGCGAAGCGGCGCCTGGCCGAGCTGGGCGACAAGCTGAAGTACAGCGTCACCGCGCCCGCGGTGAGGCGCGGCGCCGCGCACGGCGTGGAGCGCGAGTTCGCGAAGGCCGACTACATCGCCGCCGTGCTGCGCGCGAAGGAATACATCGCCGCCGGCGACATGATGCAGGTGCAGGTGGGCCAGCGGCTGCGCAAGCGCTACACCGAATCGCCGCTCAGCCTGTACCGCGCGCTGCGTTCGCTGAACCCGTCGCCCTACATGTACTTCTACGACATGGGCGAGTTCCAGATCGTCGGCGCCTCGCCCGAAATCCTGGTGCGCCAGGAGCACACGCCCGAGGGCGACAAGGTCACGATCCGGCCGCTCGCCGGCACGCGCCCGCGCGGCGCCACGCCCGAACTCGACAAGTCGCTCGAAGCGGAATTGAAGGCTGACCCGAAAGAGCGCGCCGAGCACCTGATGCTGATCGACCTGGCGCGCAACGACATCGGCCGCATCGCGCAGACCGGCAGCGTGAAGGTGACA
>CANJKD010000267.1 GCA_947474415.1 Burkholderiales bacterium
CTGACCAACCTTGCCCATGAGTTCAGGTGCGGCAACGACAGCGTCGTAGTCGACCCAGCCTTCTTTGACCTTGTCGATCAGGTCATCTGCACCCACAAAGTCCGCACCCGCGGCCTCAGCCGCTGCCGCCTTGTCACCGGTGGCGAAGACGAGGACGCGCTTCGTCTTACCAGTGCCATGTGGCAGGTTGACCGTTCCGCGGACCATCTGATCGGCCTTGCGGGGATCAACACCCACTCGCATGGCGACCTCAACCGTTGCGTCGAACTTCGACGGGTTGGTGTCCTTAACCAGCGTCATCGCCTCGGCGGGCGCGTACAGGTGGTCGGCTTCAATTTTGGCCTCGGCGGCCTTGTATCCCTTGCTGCGCTTCATCGCGCTTCCCTTCTCTCGCCCCATCGCCACGTTGGCGTGAGGTTGTGGTGCGGACCGGGAAGGTCCTCCCACGTGGAATCAATCCGAGCCAACTTGGCCCGACTGACTTACTTGACCGATTGACTTATTTAACGGTACTTGGTTGTCAAACAAGCCTGCGCTCGCTACACCTCGCTGCCTTCACAACGTTCAGGCGACGCTCGGCTTCGCTCACTTGGCTTATTTGACGGTAATCCCCATCGAGCGGGCAGTGCCCTCGATGATCTTCATCGCCGCGTCGACGTCATTCGCATTCAGGTCGACCATCTTGCCTTCGGCGATCTCCTTGACCTGCGCCTTGGTGATCGAAGCAACCGGCTTAAGCGGGTTGCCCGAGCCCTTGGGCACTCCGGCAGCCTTCAAGATGAGCTTGGCCGCAGGTGGGGTCTTGGTGATGAATGTGAACGAACGGTCTTCGTACACAGTGATTTCAACTGGGATGACCTGCCCACGCTGACCTTCGGTAGCGGCGTTGTACGCCTTGCAGAACTCCATGATGTTCACGCCGTGCTGACCCAACGCGGGTCCAACGGGCGGCGCTGGGTTGGCCTGGCCTGCTTGGATTTGCAGCTTGATAAGGCCAGCGACCTTCTTCTTCGGTGCCATTTCGTGCCTGTCCTCTTCTTGCGCGGTATGCGCGATTGTTGCGTTGCGAGTGCGGTGCGCGACTCGCTAGTTCTTTTGGATCTGGTTGAAGCCAAGTTCGACTGGAGTCTCTCGTCCGAAGATCTCCACCAGTCCGGTGATCTTCTGTGCGTCAACGTTGATCTCTGAAATGGTCGCATGCAGGGTTGCAAACGGTCCATCGATCACCGTGACAGAGTCGCCAATGGAGACATCAATCTCAGCTGGCGCGGACTTCTCTTGCTCAACACCCTTGCCACCTGCGGCAACTGGTCCGGCGGGCTTCTCTGGCTCCGGTGCCAGAATCCGAACAACTTCGTCGAGCGTCAGCGGGATTGGATCGTGCGCTTGCCCGACGAATCCTGTGACGCCCGGAGTGTGCCGAACGGTTCCCCACGCGTCCACCGACTTATCAGTCAGATCCATGCGGACGAGGACGTAGCCAGGGAACTTGTTGCGCTTGACCGTCTTGCGCTGGCCCTGCTTGATCTCGACAACTTCTTCGATCGGAACCTCGACCTGGAAGATGTAGTCCTCCATGTCCAAGGTGCGCGCACGGCTCTCGATGTTCGCCTTCACCTTGTTCTCGTAACCTGCGTAAGAGTGGATCACGTACCAGTCACCAGGTGCATTCCGAACAGCTTCGCGGAACTCCTCGACAACATCGACTTCCGCAGCTTCGGCTTCTTCAGCCTCTGCGACGATTTCATCAGCCTCTGCGACGACCGCAGCCGCATCCGCCTCACGCTCCGCCTCCTGGGCGACCTGATCGGCCGCAACTTGGTCGGCAATCGCGTCAGCAACGATCTCCTCTGCTACTGCCTCAGCGACGGCTTCCTCAGCAACCGCTTCTTCGACAATTTCCTCGGCTACTGCGAAGGCGACAGCTTCTTCGACGACTGCCTCTTCAATGATCTCGGCAGCAACTTCCTCGGCGATCAACTCTTCGGCGACGGCCTCAGCAACGAACTCTTCAACGATGGCCTCATCAACGCCCGCTTCAAGCGCTTCGGCAGCGACTTCTTCAGCGATGGCCTCGTTGATGACTGCCTCAATGACGATCTCTTCAGCGACGGCCTCAGCGATCGCCTCTCGGGCAACCGCTTCCTCAACGATTTCTTCGGCGACCGCGATTGCAACGGCTTCTTCGGCGACAGCATCCTCGACGATTTCTTCGGCCAGCTCTTCGGCGAATTCTTCATCGGCGGCCGCAGCAACTGCCGCAACCTCGGCTTCAAGCTCAACTTCAGCTGCTGCTTGCGCGAGCTCGGCGTCGGAGACACCCTCAAGCACGGACGCAGTCAGCGCGTCGGCAGCATCTTCGATCGCAGCGTCTGCATCAGCAGCCAGCTCGTCGTCGTTTGGCAGATTATCGGACACTTCAGCCCTCGCTCGTCAGTTTCTTGTTCATGGTGCAGATCGGAGTATTCGTTCGTCGTCTATCCGAAGACGAACAGCACTCCCTTGGTAAATATGAAGTCCAGCACCCCGATGTATGCGCCCATGATCAGGACAAAAATGAGCACGATCCAGGTGTAGCTCAGCAGCTCCTTGCGAGTAGGCCAAATGACCTTGCGCAGTTCTGCAACGACTTGCCGGAAGAAGAGCGCCATCCGCTTAAAGACACCCTTGTATGTGCCGTCAGCCTTCTGTTGCTTCTTCAGTTCTTTCTTCGCGAGCTTGTCGGCCTTGTATTCGGCCTTCTGAGCTTCACGTTCAGCCTTGCGCTCGGCACGGGCAATCGCTCGCGGTGACTCGTTCCGACTGTCGTCAGATTCGAGTTCCGGCGTTTTGTCGTCGTCGCTCACGCTTACCTCCGCTCGCAATTCGCTTCTAGCATCGTCGTCGTACAGCAGCCATAGGTAACTGCTTTGCAGGGCAGGAGGGACTCGAACCCCCAACCACCGGTTTTGGAGACCGGGACTCTACCAATTGAGCTACTGCCCTAGGCCCGTGAAATGGTGCAAACCGGCACGGCTTCGCCGGCGAAATCAGCTTGTGCTGACCCGCCAGTGATGCTGTTGAGGACACCGGGTGAACTTTCGTACCCGAGACCGCTGCTGGCCTACGCCCAGGTGACACGCCACCAAGGAGCCGCCAGTCTACGCCAGGAGCCCTTGACATGCCCCTCACCGGGTCAATCTCTGGCGGTTCTGCTGCCAATTGGTTGGAATCGACCTTCCACAACTCAGCAAGGTAGGTAAGGATTAGCACATGAGCCTTCCGCGGATCTCCGCTCGCATTGGATCAATTACCGAATCTGCCACGCTGGCGGTGGATGCCAAGGCCAAGGCGCTCAAGGCCGCCGGGCGACCCGTCATCGGATTTGGCGCTGGTGAGCCCGACTTCCCGACGCCTGACTACATCGTCGAAGCTGCTGCGGCGGCCTGCTACGAACCCAAGAGGCACCGCTACACACCCGCCGGCGGAATCCCTGCCCTGAAAGAGGCGATCGCCGCCAAGACGCTGCGCGACTCAGGCTACGAGGTTGCTGCGGGCCAGGTGCTCGTCACAAACGGCGGCAAGCAAGCGCTTTACAACACATTCGCCACCTTGCTCGATCCGGGCGATGAAGCCATTCTTCCGGCGCCCTACTGGACCACCTACCCGGAATCCATCCGTCTCGCTGGCGGTGTCCCAGTCATCGTCGACACGGATGAATCAACGGGTTACCTGGCCAGCATCGAGCAGCTCGAAGCCGCACGGACCCCGAAGACGAAGTTGCTGGTCTTCGTTTCGCCGTCCAACCCGACCGGTGCTGTGTATCCGCCGGAACAGGTGAAGGCGATCGGCGAATGGGCTCTCGAGCACGGGATCTGGGTCGTTACCGACGAGATCTACGAACACCTGGTCTACGGCGATGCCGAGTTCAGCTCGATCGTCACCCAAGTTCCTGGGCTCGCCGACACCTGTGTCGTCGTCAACGGGGTCGCCAAGACCTACGCCATGACCGGTTGGCGTGTGGGCTGGATGATCGGACCTGCCGACGTGGTGAAAGCCGCAACGAACCTGCAGTCGCATGCCACCTCGAACGTCGCGAACGTCTCGCAGGTTGCCGCCCTCGCGGCGGTGAGCGGTGACTTGTCCGCAGTTGACGAGATGCGGACAGCGTTTGACCGCAGGCGCCTGACCATCGTCGAGATGCTCAACTCGATTCCCGGCGTGAGCTGCCCCGAACCGCAGGGCGCGTTCTACGCGTATCCAAGCGTTAAGGGGCTGTTCGGAAAGTCGATCAAGGGCACGGTGATTAACAGTTCCGCAGATCTCGCTGGGGTCATCCTGGACGAGGTCGAGGTTGCCGTGGTTCCAGGCGAAGCGTTCGGCACCAATGGCTACCTGCGACTGTCGTACGCGCTGAGCGACGCCGACCTGGTGGAGGGCGTGGACCGCATCAAGGGTCTCCTCGAGACGGCTGAGTAGCTCCTGCGATCAACGTCGGCGCTTCGTCGACCACCATTTGCATCCGGCGTTAGATGCTGCACCCGATGAGGCTTGGTTCGGGATGCAGGCTGATGCCGAATCTGGCTTCCACCCCGTCGCGCACGCTTCGCGCTACTGCAACTACGTCATCAGCCGACGCTTGCCCACGGTTGGTGATCGCCAACGTGTGTTTGTGGGACAGTGACGCCGGTGCATCCGGTCTGATCGACCATCCGCGGCTGAAGCCCGCTTGTTCGATCAGCCAGGCCGCACTGAGCTTGACCTGACCGTCATCGGTCGGCCAACGGGGAGCATCGTCGGGAAGAGACGCCGCGACATCCGGGGCA